>CAZDIO010000145.1:0-4600 GCA_964505555.1 uncultured Bdellovibrionales bacterium | reverse complement strand
TTCATTTGAATTCAATTTTAGATGTAGCCCCTGTCGTTGCGAGCGAAGCGAAGCAATCTCATATTATCAACGAGGATTCGAGATTGCTTCGCTTCGCCCGGCGGCCGGGCCTCCCGGCTCGCAACGACAGGGGGAGAAACTTATAGAGCAAGTGCAAGAGCAAGGCGAAGTTTAGTTCAAGGCGAAGGAGAAGACTAAGGATAAGTTTAAATAGGGGTTGAGATTTTTGGGTAGCTTCCTAAACCCTTTCAGAAAACGATTTCAGGACGTAATCACTAAAAAGAAAACCTCTCTTTGAAAGAGAGATATTCTCCTCTTCTACCAATAAAAGATCCTCTTCTAAAAGGCGGTTTACAGTTTGGGCGTGATCGGCTTCAAAGGAGCGTCCAAAGAGGGATTTATATTTGAGCGTATCGATTCCCTCTTGAAGTCGAAGTCCAAGGAGAAAAAACTCCATCTCTGCTTGATCGCTTGTGAGTGCCTCCTCGAAGGTTCTTGCGTGATCTCCGGCAAGCACCCGTTCGCAGTAGCGCTTTGGTGCTCTCTCGTTTGACCATCGCTTTCCCCAGGAGGATGGGTTTTCTCGTCCAGAAAAACTATGGGCTCCAGCACCGAGACCTAAATAGGAGCGTCCTTTCCAGTAGGTGAGATTGTGAAGGCAGGTATGGTGCGGACGTGCATAGTTTGAGATCTCATACTGAAAATATCCAGCGTTTTGAAGTTTCTCCTGGGTCAGTCTGTAAAACGTTGCTTGAAGTTCTTCATCCGCGGTAAGTACCGCGCCTCTTCTTTGATGGGTATGAAATTCGGTGCCGGGCTCAATCGTTAGGCCGTAGCAGGAGAGGTGAGGAGCATCGAGAGCAAGAGCCGAATCGAGGTCTTTCTCCCATTCAGAAATACTCTCATCTTTTGTTCCAGACATAAGATCGAGATTAAAATTTACATACCCTGCAGCCTTGATATTTTCTACCGCCCGAACAGTGTCATGAAAAGAGTGAATTCTTCCTAAAAATTCAAGTTTTCTTGGTGAAAAACTCTGTGCGCCCATACTGATACGGTTAATGCCTGCAGAACGAAACCCGATTAGTTTCTCCCGACCGAGCTCCTCTCCGATCGTGCCAGGATTACATTCAAGGGTTATCTCTGCGTTGTTTGCTAGGGCGAATGAGCTATGAATGGCAGATAAGATTTTCTCAATCGAGGCAGGACTAAAAAGAGAGGGAGTTCCACCACCAAAGAATACTGAAGTTGCTAGTTTGTTTCCCCACTGTTCCTGACGTACATAGAAATTAAGCTCAGAAAGAAGAGCGTTCGTATATTCCTCTTCCATGTTTTTAAACATCTCAACGGCGTAAGAGTTAAAATCACAGTACGGGCACTTTTTTAAACAAAAAGGGATATGGATGTAGAGACCGATTGGAGGATGAGGGATCATATATACTTCTCTGTTGTTCGAACGAGAAAGGTCTGATTGTTAATAATAAAAGGCTCATTTTCATCCACACTAAATTTGACAAAACCCAGTACGAGAGTCGAAGAACGAAGAGTTGCTGAGCTTGTTACTGTTCCTACCGGAAGAAGAGCGCTCTCTCCTTGTTTAAAAATTGAAGCTCCCGGTAAAACCTCGAAAGAGGCATCTGCACCAAAGAGAAGAAATTTCTTATTTGGTCGTCCACGAGCCGTTGCCATCTCAACAACCTCTTGTCCCGTGTAGCACCCTTTCTGAAATGACACGAGCTCACCTAAGGGGATATCTGGAGCGATCACCTGATGGGAGAGATCACTTCCAAAGAGAGATATTCCAGCAGCGATACGAAGGATCTCAAAAGCTTGCGCACTACCCTTCTGCAGAGAGAAAGAAATTCCTTTTTCAAGAAGAGCTGTTTCAATCGTTGTTAATTTGTCTTTTGGTACCAAGAGATCAAAACCATCTGGTGCTCCTCGTTGATGTTTAATGATGGTTATTGGGGAGCCCAGGAACTCTGTTGAAAGATGAGAGAAGCGGTTTTCAGGAAGTGGGATTTTTAGGGAGTTTAGAAATGGCGTTGCCTTAGGTCCTTGGAGTGAAATGAGTGCGTGGGTAGAGGTATGATCTGTTTCAAAAACCTGATCTGCTACCCGAAATTGAAAAAGGGCTTGTAACGACTCTTTTTTTGAGTCCTCTTTTTCCGAGGGGTCAAATAGTAAAAGGTATGTCTCCTCTTTTTTTAGAAGGAGGAGCTGGCTTTGGATCTTTCCTTGAGGTGAGAGGAGTAACGACTTGGCACCAGCTCCGGGGCTTAGCGACTTTACACTCTGGGTAAGTCTTCCGTGAAGGTAGCGTTCTGCATCAACACCGGATATTTCGACAATGAGATACCCTTCAAGAACAAAGAGAGAGAGATGAGAAAGAGAATGTTTATATCCTTTCTCGTCATCGGTATTTTTCATGGAATGAAAAAACGTTAGTGAATTACACTAAACATTCTCCGTAACGGAGAGTGAAATGCCAAATAGATAAAAAATGCTCTTCCTTTAATGCGTTTCATATCGAGATAGTGGTCATTCCAAAACCGTGAATCTCTTGAGAGGTCGCGATTATCTCCAAGGAGTAGAACTTTTCCCTCTGGAACGCGTTGTGGTCCAAAATCAGTTTCACCATCATGCTTCCACTGGGCATAGGATTCATCTTGTAGGAGTTTATCATTAATCAGCACTTTTTTCCCACGAACCTCGACTGTTTCGCCGGGGAGTCCGATGACGCGTTTAATGATGTTCGTATTTGACTCATCGATTCCTGGAGTGGTCGGATCGTCAGGTAAGGTAAAAACCACGACATCTCCCCGTTGGGGTTCAGAGTATTGAACAGCGGATTTCTTCATGAACGGGAGCCACAAGCCGTAGCTTAGTTTGTTTACCAGTATATGATCTTCGATCTGTAAAGTTGGCTCCATCGAGGAAGACGGAATCTTGTAGGCCTCAACAACCGAGGCGCGAAGCACGTAGGCAATAGTAATGAGCAAGATAACAGTTTTTACTAAGCTCTTTGTTTCGTCACTCACTCGGTACTCCCTTACGTCATCGATGCTAGAATTTTATAATAACACGCAGTATCATACCGCGATATAAAGTGACCTCACTAAAGAAGGTTTCTCTATTTTATTATTGAAGATCTTATCTTGGATGTAAACTAAAGCTTTATGCGTGGTATGCTTGTTTTCTTCCAAAGATTACCGTTTGGCAATCTACACTGATATTCGGTTCCTTCGAAGTTACTGTTGAGAAAAATATTCCCGCTTCGAATGCACGTTCTTTCAATACCTCTACTCGAGCCTTATCAGGGATATTCATTGTGGCGATGATATTGTAGTTAATCTCAGCGACAACGTGGCCTGGCTCATCGTCAATCAACTTAGTAATCATTCCAAATATTGGATAGGTCTTTCCTATCTCAACTTCACCCTGAGCTACCTCTAATCCCAATTCATCAAAAAGATTATTATCGCTCCGTTTTAAAGCTTCCATATTGCTCTCCTCACCACAGTTTTATGCGAACCTCACCAAAATACCCATAAAAACAAGGCGTTAATCGAACCGCTTTTACGCATCGTTTTATGGTGTTATTATCACACTTCTTAAAAGTGTATTATGATTTTGCACTTTTCTAATGTCTAAAAGCTTATAAAATGCTGGATTTTTCATGAAACCCACCGCGCTCCTTACTATTGGCGGATCGGACCCAACTGCCGCGGCTGGTATCCAGCTTGATATAAAAGTGGGGCAAAGCTTTGGAATCTATGTGGTCTCAGCACTCACGGCTCTCACGGCACAAAATAAAGCTCGATTTATTACGTTCACCCCAACATCTCCAGAACTTTTGACGGATCAGCTTGAGGTAATATTTGAAGATTTCGATGTGCAGGCGATAAAACTTGGAATGCTTGCCACAGAGAAGCTCGCTGCTGTTGTCTCTAAGATTCTTGCAAGAAAAGATCGACTCCTTGTCGTTGTCGATCCTGTCCTTCTCTCTTCAACAGGGGCAGAGCTTTTTCCAAAAAATGAAGTAACTTTTTATCGAGAGAAGATCCTTCCTTTTGCCACGGTGCTGACCCCGAACCTTCATGAACTTGCCGCGCTTACAAAAACAGATCTTTTAAAATTAAAAGTCGAACCACAATATGTTTTTGATGTTGTTCAAACACTCATCGAAGAAACAACGGTTGAGGCGGTTTTTGTAAAAGATGGCCATTCTCAACGAGATCCGGTTATTGATAGGCTTTTTCAAAAAAAAGGGGGGTGGAAAGAGATATCCATTTCTGAATATCCCCATCCCCGTCTTTATGATCAAGGTTCAAATTTAAACGCACGGGGCACTGGATGCGCAACTGCCACAGCGCTTGCTTGTGGATTAATGAAAAACAAAACTCTTGAAGAGGCAACTAAAGATGCAGTTTTATTCATCCATAATGCGCTTTTGAATTCAGTGGCAAAGAAGATGATCTGCTAGATTTCTACTACTTAGACTTAGAGCGTCTAACAAAATGAAAACACCTGTCGTTGCGAGCGAAGCGAAGCAATCTCGAACCCTTGTAAATAGCATGAGATTGCTTCGCTTCGCTCG
>CAZDIO010000144.1:0-8491 GCA_964505555.1 uncultured Bdellovibrionales bacterium | reverse complement strand
TTATAAAATAAATAACATAAATATTTATGATTATGATAATATAGTGAAGTTAAACATCATTATTGTTAAATAAAGATCGTAAATATTATGTATTCACTTCAAATAAAGATCGCAGTATTAGTGTGAGATAAAATCTGGTAGAATATTTGACTAATAATTAAGAATAGTTATTTTTTAGAGAATATCTATGTCAGAGGTGGAAAAACTTGATTCAATTGATCGTGATATTCTTTATGAATTGGATCATGATTCTCGGCAGTCTTTGGCGGAGCTTTCTCGCAAGCTTCAACTTGGTCGAGAACGGGTGGGGTATCGTCTGAAGCGGCTTGAAGAGAGAAACATTATTCGAAAATTCACCACATCCGTAAACCCATACAAATTCGGACTCGTTATTTACAAAACCTATGTGCAGCTTGAAAACAACAAGAAACGAATAAGTAGATTCATTGAGTATCTTGCAAAACACCCACGCATTTATTGGTATGCTGAGTCTGATGGAAGCTGGGATCTGATGTTTGCCATCTTTGGCAAGAGTCCCCTTGATTTTCATACCATCCAGAGTGAGATTCTCTCTCGATTTAACGACATCATTATTGGGTTTAGTGTCTATCCCATTGTGCAAGCGTTGTTTTTTCGAAAAAATTATCTGCGTGGTGTAGGAACCGATTCTTTTCCCTTTGGTGGAGAGCCAGCAAATCATGTGTTGACCTCATTGGATTTCAACCTCTTAAGGGAGCTTTCACAGAACTCCCGACTGACCGCGATTGAGCTTGCCGAGCGGGTAGATTCTACTCCGATTATCGTTCGCAATCGGGTTACAAAGCTTGAGGAACTTGGGATTATCGTTGGCTACCGTATTGAGCTTAATCTCGAAAAGATCGGGATGAGGTTTATTAAAGCCCAATTACACCTTCGAAACTACGAAGCACGGGTTGAAAACGAAATTCGTGAATACTGCAAGATGAACCCGCACATTATTCTTTTTATTCAACAGTTAGGGGATTGCTTTGTCGAAATCGAGTTTGAAGTAAACGACTATTCCCAATTCAATGGTTTTGTCGACGAAATCCGAGAACGTTTCCCCAAATACATTCGCCGTGTAGACTCAATAATGATTCGCAAAGAAACCTACAAGTGGATGCCATTTGATATTGTTCAGTCTTAGGCCGCCCTTGGTGAGAACTCTCTTGATTCACGCCATTTGATCGCTTATGGTTACGTTGTGTCTTTTTCTTTAAGCTCTTTCTCCGAACCTAATTGAAATAGAGTATATCCTATCTGCACGGCTAAATTCCAGCTAAGACTCACTTTTTTATCGAAGAGATTCCCTTTAGTTTAGTGCGATATTGTGTTATCTCACCGTTCTGCGAATTTTATCTGTTTTTCGGTCGTTCTTTTAAGTCCAATTTGAGTAGATATTCTTTTTTTGCACCTCAATTTGGCTCAACCAATCACCTGAGGTGCAAACACCGAAAGAAGGTTTTTGTTTTCAAAGTAAAAATGCTTTGCGCTTCTTTCATGGGAATTTCTGCGCCGCACTTGTTTGTTTCCTTTAGCGGGAAAGAAACAAGCGCGGTTGTAGAAAGCGGGTAGCTATACGCGCAGAAAACTTGTTCTACCCGGTGGAAGGAGATCCGTAATGAAACCAAGCAAATTGGACGCCGTACTTGCTCGACTGAGAAGTACGGTTCGAACTCGAGGACTCGATAAACTCCGCGAGTGCATTAGAATTCCCAGCATCAGTAACGAAGCTGGGCACGAAGAGGGCATTCAGCAGATGGCGACATGGGTCGAGGACTGGTTGAAGCGAATCGGTTTTCAGACCTCGCGTGTGGTGATCGAGGGACACAATCCGATCCTCTGTGCCGTCGGTAAGGGTAAGGGAGAAGACCGTAAAACGGCTGGATTCTACGGCCACTATGACGTTCAACCGGCGGGGGACGGTTGGACGCTGACCGGCGCATTTGAGCCCATCATCACAACAGTCATCGACGAACAGGATCAGGTGATCGTCGGTCGTGGAAGCGGAGACATGAAAGGTCCGCTCTGTGCCTTTCTTATGGCGTTGGAGGCGATCTGGGATGAGCATGGCGAATACCCTTGCGACTTCCGTATTGCCATTGAAGGTGAGGAGGAAAATGGAAGTGGAGGGTTCGAGGAGTGGCTGAAGCAAACGGAGGGGAAAGAATTCTTCCGCGACGCAGTGTCCATTCTTGTTCCCGACGTTCATGTCGCGCGTGATATTGCTCCTGGCACCGTCGCGATACCTGCCGTGGGCAGTGGTCTTCGCGGACTTCTCTACTTCAGGATCGAAGTGAGTGGCCCTGCGGATGCGGTTCATTCAGGCAACAGCGGGAATGTGCAGTGTCCGGCTGAGGCCCTCATTCGGATTATCGGATCATTTCGCCACCGCGATTCGTTGGAGTTTGCTATCCCCGGTTTCAACGAAGCCGTTATCCCGCTCACAGCCGGGGAACGTTCCATTCTCAGCAAAAACCCGGTTACGGATTCCTTTTTGCTGAAGCTTTCGGGAGCACCAGCGCTCATGCCGCTTCCACTTGGACGTTCGCGTCACGAACAACAGGGCGCGTACCCGAGTCTAACGGTCCACGGGATAAGCGGTGGAAATACTGACCCAGAAAGCACCCCCACCAGCATCTATCCAAAGGCATGGGCGAAGTTGTCGTTTCGTCTTGCTTACGGTCAGGATCCTAGAAGAATGTTCGATCTGATCAAAACGCATGTGGAGAGATTCACGGAGGAGGTGCTTGGTGGAACAGTAAAAGTGCAACTCATCGGATCTAAATTCGGCGGAGCCTCACGTGTCGATCCAACGTCAGCTCCCGTTGCCCTTGCGACACAGGCAATGTCCGAGTCCTGGGGGACCGAAGCGCTTGTTGAGCTGGATGGCGGTTCGATTCCTCTCGTTGCGTTGATTCAGCAAGAGACAGGCAAAACCATTGTCATATGGGGCGGAACTGACAAGCGCTCTCGCTTTCATGGTCCGGACGAATTTCTGTCAGTTGACAACTTCGCAAAGTCATCCGAAGGAATGGCACGTTGGATCTACACTGTTCCCCAGGCAGCGTGAGGGTTTTGGTGGTGGATTGCTGTTCCTTTCTACATCTGTAGAATTTCATTCGTATTGGCGGCAACCACCAGAGAACGTTCTCGGTGTTTGCCGCCTATTCTTTTATTTTGCTTTTCCCTTCGAAGTTGCTCAAAATCGAAGACCCGGAATGTGCACCAGAACAATCTCCCGAAACAAAAGATTTGAACAAATCTAACCCGAACTTGCATAAAGCTTCAGATTTAGCCGAAATCGAGGCGCAGAAATTGCGAGGAGCGGAATGTGCTTCCTGCACATGAGCACCGGAGCAATATAAAAAACTTTGTGATTGCTTCTGGTTATGGCTTATCTTAATGCCATTCGTATCGGGCACTATTAAGAGGGGCATTGTTTAATAGTTTCAACGGATGAGTCGTGATTTAAAGAAACAACAGACCTATTTTCCAACGAGGCGGGAGAAGACCTTGTGGTCGACTCCCGCCTCAGGTTGACCCTCGTATTTGATAGTTGATGCCTACCCTGCCTACGCAGCTGAGAGTGGCGTTCCAGCTTCACGAACTACTTGATTGTGAATCAACTGAGTTCCGCAGTTCAGCTCATCCATGACCGAGAAGAGCCATGTTTCAGGCACATCGCCATCGAAAGCTGCCATTACCTGTTCGTGGGTAAAGCCCTTCTCGAAGATAAGGCGTCGGATCCCATCTCCGTGAAGGTTCCGCCACTTTGTAAACGGTAGATGCGGTTCGTGCGGACCATAATCATCCGCATCTTCTCGTCCTTCGGTGCAATACCGAAAGAGGTCTGAATCCTCCATGGTTCCGCAGTTCGGATCTACATCTCCATTCAACCAGCTCATCGAAATCCTCCAAGCCCTATGCCATCGAAACTTGCCCGGGCGGGACAAATTCACGTTTTATAGTAACGAACACGATTCAAAGAGATTCCTGTTATATTTCTTTCAATCGTGTTCGCACCTGCATCAGGGCGATAAAACCTTAACGGACTGTTGTTTCTCAATTGAATAAAATGCATTCAACTGAAAACAGTCCCACGCTTCTACTATATGACAAAAAAGATAAAGACCACGGCCCGTTACTAAAGCTCAAGCATCCTTTTAGATTATGCCTCAACCAACGGTGCCAGATACTTTTAAAGTATTGGCTTAGAGCCTCTAACAAAATGGCGTTCCATCCCTGTCGTTGCGAGCCGGGAGGCCCGGCCGCCGGGCGAAGCGAAGCAATCTCATACTATAAATGAGGGTTCGAGATTGCTTCGCTTCGCTCGCAACGACAGGCGTTTTTATTTTGTTAGAGGCTCTTAGTCTTAAATTGCCCCACCCAGCTCACCTAAACGTTCAGATTTAGCCGAAATCGAGGCGCGGAAATTGTGAGGAGCGGAATGTGCTTCCTGCACATGAGCACCGGAGCAATTTTCCGCAACGAAGAGTTCGGCTAAATCTGAACGTTTAGGTATGCCCTGGGGGAGACTCGAACTCCCATGCGATTGCTCGCGCATGGCCCTCAACCATGTCTGTCTACCAATTCCAGCACCAGGGCAGATAGTTCCTTGATTATGGCGAAGAAGGTGTCGGTTGAGAACCTGTCTCGGTTGGAGGTGGGTTCTGTGTACCGGTTACGGCTTCGCCTGAGGAAGTAGCTGGAGATGTTGTATTATTTGTTGCAGCAGAGTCGTTTGCTGGTGCACTCGGAGCAGTTTCATCTGAGGTAACTGGCGCAGCAGGTGTTTTTGCTGCGGCGCTCGTGCTCGCCTTCGTTGGTAAGCCTTCCATGAGTTCTCCTCCCGGAATACCAGGCTTACTCGCCCGTACGGTCAGGAGCACCGAGGTAATCATAAACAGCGCTGCACATCCCGTTGTGATTTTTGTTAGGAGATTATCTGCACCACTAGCACCAAAGAGGGTTTGACTTCCGCCACCAAAGGCAGCTCCAGCATCAGCGCCCTTTCCTTGTTGAAGAAGAACAAGAAGGACAAGGATGATACAGGTAACGACATGAATAATTGTTATAAATGTTTCAAGCAAAGGAGACTCTCCAAGCGGTGTAATTAAAAAGTTAGTGTTAAAAAAACATCATTAAGAGTAACGGTTCTGTAACAGAAAATAGGCTTTAGCAAGTTTTTAACGACAAGTCAGCTTTAACCGCTTTTTGCCTTTCTTCCATTGAGAATTAAGCGGTTAAAAGTTTGGGGATCTAGGCTCGCTCCACCAACAAGCGCACCGCTTACATGTTCCTGGCACATAATCTCATAAATATTGTCAGGAGTTGTCGACCCGCCATAAATAATCGGAAGGCTTTTTCCCTCCTCCTTACCAAAAAGCTGCGAGAGAATATCATGTATCTGGGTGTGCACCTTTGCAATAATTTCCGGAGTTGCTGCATGCCCAGTTCCCACCGCCCAAACCGGCTCATAGGCTATCGTTAACTGCGAGGTATGCTGTGGTTTTAATCCTTCAAGTGAGGTGACAAGCTGTTCATAGACAACCTCACGGGTAACACCACGTTCAAAATCCGCAGCACTCTCTCCAATACAGGCGATGACATGAAGGCCGTGTTTAATGGCATTGAGCGCGCGTGCCGCAACAAACTTCGAAGATTCTCCGTAATACTGTCTCCGCTCGGAGTGACCGATAATTACAAATGAGACGCCGATCTCTTTTAACATAGGAGCAGAGATCTCCCCGGTTTGAGCTCCGGCAGAAAGCCAGTGCACATTTTGTGCTCCGATATCTATCCCAGGAGTATTTCCAAGAGATTTTTTTGCCGTTTCAATCGCCGTATAAGGAGGGGCAATCCCCACATCCACGGTGCCATTCGGCGAAGGGGTAAAGATCTTTAAAAACGCCTCACAGAAAGCACGCGCTTCACTCTGAGTCTTATTCATCTTCCAATTTGCAATAAACATAGAGATTGTGGTGTTTTGGTTAGGAGAGAACTGTTTCCATGATGTCGTTCATCCGGTATGAAAACCCCATCTCGTTATCATACCAAGAGAGCACCTTTACCATTCTGTTTGCAGTCACCATCGTCGAGGGAAGATCCACGGTGGATGATGCAGGGGAGCCATTAAAATCGCAGCTTACAAGGGGTTCATGAGATACCGTCAGCACCCCCTGAAGTGGCCCCTCAGCAGCTCGAATAATAGCTTGATTAACATCTTGCACGGTAACGTCACGTTCAACCACGCAGACAAAATCAACGAGGGAAACATTTGGTGTTGGAACTCGTATCGCAAGGCCATCAAGTTTTCCCTTCAATTCAGGAATAACAAGCGACATCGCTTTTGCTGCCCCGGTGCTTGTGGGGATCATTGAGAGGGCAGCCGCTCGAGCACGTCGAAGGTCTTTGTGCGGGAGGTCTAGAATGTTTTGATCGTTTGTATAGGAATGAACCGTGGTCATCATCCCGGAAACGATTCCGAAGTTTTCTAAAATTATCTTTGCAAGGGGTGCAAGACAGTTTGTGGTGCAGGAACCGTTTGAAATAATATGGTGTTCGTTTTTGTTATATTTCTTGTGATTTACTCCATACACCAACGTAATATCGGGATCCGGAGAGGGGGCAGAGATGATTACTTTTTTTGCACCCGCTTGAAGGTGAAGTGCTGCTTTTTCTCGTGCGGTAAAGAACCCGGTGCACTCAAGAACGATATCTACCCCAAGCTGCTTCCAGGGAAGTTTTCCGGGATCTTTTTCTGCTAAGACCTGAATTTTTTTTCCATTCGCTACTAACATGGAATCGGTAGAGGTAACCTCACCGGGGAAGGTGCCATGAACAGAATCGTATTTAAGGAGGTGGGCCAAGGTTTTTGCATCAGTAAGGTCATTAACTGCTACAAGTTCAAGTCCCTTCCTCTCAATCCCAGCACGAACGATATTTCGTCCAATTCGTCCAAAGCCATTGATTGCAAACTTAATAGGCATATTTTACTCCTTGTTCAGATACGAAAAACTTCATAACTTCGCGCTAGTATATTCAGCTGTTACCGACCCTAGCGTGGTTATTGTCAGTGTCGTTACCATATTCGGCGCGAGGATTACAATAGCCTAGGAAGTAAGTCAAGTTTAGTTATTATATCAGAAAGGCATCTTCTCTATGTTCCTCCCTATGTTTGAAAAGCTTCTCTCTTCAGCGATCGGTCTTTATCTCGTTGTTGAAGATACCATCCCCGGTATTACTGCACCTGAAGGGACGGGGGTGTCTCCGGCTCCTCCAGAGAGTGTGCTCGATCTGATCTTTGCTGCGGGCCCTGTGGTGAAGGGGGTGCTTGCGCTCCTGATCTTAATGTCCATTGTGACCTGGGGGATTGTGTTTACAAAAGCGGTGCAGATCGGACGAGCAAAAAAACAATCCGCAAAATTTTCAAGCATTTTTTGGGGGAGTAGAAATTTGGCACAGATTCATGAAGCCACTTCAAAATTAAATCACAGTCCGGTGGCTTCTGTTTTTGCCGCGGGGTACCGAGAGCTGACACAAACGGTGCGCTCTCGTGATGTACGAAATGAACCAAGTGATTTTAATGATATGGAGATCATTGACCGAGCGTTGAAGCGAGCAAAAACAGAAGAGCTTACCCGGCTTGAATATGGATCAAACTTTCTTGCAACCACTGCCTCCGCAGCACCTTTTATTGGCTTGTTTGGCACGGTGTGGGGGATTATGGATGCGTTTCGGGGACTCAGTCATGTAAAAAGCTCCTCAATTCAAGCGGTTGCCCCAGGAATTTCAGAAGCGCTGGTTGCTACCGCGATCGGGCTTGCTGCGGCGATCCCGGCAGCGATCGCTTTTAACTATTTTATGCAACAAACCCGAGTTCTTGTTCGAAACATGGAGGTCTTCTGTGCCGAGTTTCTCAATATCGCCAACAAACACTTTCTTAACTAGGATCTAAGCTCCAATGGCATTTGAAGATTCCGGGCAGGAAACGATCTCCCAGATAAACGTCACCCCGCTGGTGGATGTGATGTTGGTGCTACTGATTATCTTTATGGTGACAGCACCGATTCTCCAACAGGGGGTCGATCTTGAGCTTCCACAAGAAACTATTGCGCCGATTGAAGGTGAGGGTGAGCAGTTGGTGGTCTCGGTGGACCAGGCAGGAGTGGTCTATATCGGATCAGGAAATATCGTTGCAGTAAAAGATCTCGGCAATAAGCTTCAAGCGATCTTACGAAAAAGAAAAGATAAACGGGTGTTCATTCGGGCTGATAAGTCAGTTTCATATGGCAAGGTGATGTCGGTTATGGGGAGTATTCGCCGGGCAGGGATAGAGAAAGTTGGATTAATAACTGAACCAACGTAAGCTTGTTTAAGAGCGTTTAACAAAATGAAAACGCCTGTCGTTGCGAGCGAAGCGAAGCAATCTCGAACCCTTATTTGTAAGGTGAGATTGCTTCGCTTCGCT
>CAZDIO010000143.1:0-38792 GCA_964505555.1 uncultured Bdellovibrionales bacterium | reverse complement strand
TATCTAATTTTTTTTTTTGTTCTTTGTTCCCCGCCCCCCCCCCCCCACGACAGGTGTTTTCGTTTTGCTAGAGACTCTTAGAGCGATCCTCTATCTTTTCTTTTGTATTTGGCGAGCTTAAGAGAGTCAGTAAGATTGTTGATAGGGTGCTTCGAAAAATATACTCTCCTATCGACAATAAAGAAGAGAAGGTCGATACTGTTTTGTGCTCCTCTTCAGCGTTTCTCTTTTGATCTTCTGAAAGTTTTTTATCTTCGCATTTTGGCTCAATCTTTTTTGACTGAAATCGTTTCCGCTGACAAGCAACCTCTTGTCCGATCGAATAGCCAGTCATGAGCGCAGTGCTGAGCGAAAATAACGGATGGTGTTTCGCCCAAGCTTTTGGATCTAAAAGAGTATCTAATTTTTTTGGAACATCTTTAATTTTTTCAATAACTATTGTTTTTGCCTGAAGTCGATAGGCATCTAAAAAATCATATTTTTTTATCTTCATTCTCCTTAACCCACGGTTTCTTGAAGAAGAAATAAAATTGCAATAAACGATAAGTTACTTACTCCTAATACAATACTGAGATTAATAACCTGCCTAAAGAGGATAGATGCTGTCGTTTGATGAATTTTCATAACGGGACTCCACGTTTTGCAATCAATAACTTAGTTTCTTTTTCCTTTGCTACTTTCCACCTCGACACCCCATATTGAATCTGCAGTTTTGCTACAATTTGTTCATGCCTTCCCTTCCATGCACAAAGATCATCACGCTTGAGCTTTCCCCACTGCTCGATCATCTTTCCTAAGAGGTTTTTAACTCCCCCTTTCATAATAATAGAGAGGTTTCCCATACAAAGACTCCCTACGAGACCTCCGTGCTTTTGAACAACAGAAGCAAGTGTAGAATATCTGATTAGAATTGAACTATGACGGAAGTCATAAACATCAGGAAAGAGATCCGAAAATCATAGTTTTAGAGGAGTTTTATTCTAAGTATACAACTTCTTCCTCTTCTCTGCCCTGTTGTTTCTTTGCTCCGCTTATAAAAAAGAAAATGGTAACAGCTTACAATCCTATTTTTATTTAACAGAGCAGCAGAGGGAACAAAGAAGAGGTTCTGCACCTTAAATTGGAGGACTCTAGTTTTCAGCAATTTGCTGAAGACCTTCGACCTCTAATACACGAATCATCTTACTTTGAGATAGATCAAGAAGTCCTTCACGCTCCATCGCCCGGGTAACCCGAATCACTGTTTCCGAGGTTGAACCGGTAAGATCTGCAAGCTCCTGCCTGGTCATATGAATCGTGCACGGCACTTTTGAGTCTTTTCCAAGATGGAGTTTGGGGATAAGCGCCAAAAGTGCTGAAGCAACCCGAACCTCAACTCGATCGTGAGCAAGCGCTCTAGAAACATTATGCGAATTTCGAAGACGATCAAATACCTCATGAAAGAATTTACGGCTCAGTTCAGGATACTTATCAAGGATTAACAGCACAAGCGCCCGGGGAACCCAAAGCACACTACTTTCAACCTGTGCCTTTAGGGATACTTCGTAAGGACGAGTATCTAATGCTGCCAAAACTCCGAAAGAATCACCCGCAGGCAACAATTCAACGATCAACTCTTTTCCATTCGAAGAGGATTTTGTCATTGCAATTCTCCCCGAAGCAACAATAAACCCCGATTCCTTTTTTTCTCCCTCAAAAGCGATAAGCTCCCCTGCGCTATAGGTCTCCGAACGACTCGCCTTTGCAATCGTTGTCAGCGTGCGTTGGTCTAATTCACAAAATGGCTTAACATGCTTAAGGATATTATAAATATCCATCGTCCGTGGATGGACATCTTCAAGATCTTTGAGTTTTTCTTCTACACCTTCCACCCCAGCAAGGTTTCCATTAAGCTTACCCTTTTCTAACTCAACGGAGTGCTTATAGAGCGCTAACTCAATTGCGGTTCGCAGCTCAAGCTCTTTAAATGGTTTTAATACATATCCATACGGTTCTGTAACTTTTGCTCTCTCTAAAGTAGTTGGATCCGCATATGCGGTAAGATAAATTACAGGGATATTGAGAGAGTTCCGAAGCATCGCCGTCGCACTAATTCCATCGAGCTCGCCTGGCAATTGAATATCCATTAAAACAAGATCGGGACTAAGTTCTCGTGCCATACTAATCGATTCATCTCCCGAGGCGGCCCTCCCAATCACCCCATAACCAAAGCTCTGCAAACTCTCCTTTATATCTGACGCAACAAGCTCCTCATCTTCTACTATTAAAATTTTTATCTGACTCATACGTACCTCACCACCTTGCTAATGTTACGGTTACTTGGGTTCTTTGGAAATGTCATAACAAATTCAACACCCTCTGCATTTTTACGACTTTCAATTCTTCCTTCATGCGCCTCAATAATTTTTCTTACTAAGGCAAGCCCCAATCCAGCCCCTCGGGGATTTGTTCGACAGAAGGGACGAAACATATCGCGATGTTCCTCCTCCGACACCTGTGGTCCGTTATCACTCATTACAATTTGCACCGCAGAAGCTCCTTTGAATACTACCTCTCGAGCAACTACTTTAACCTCAACAGGATCTGTACAAACAGCCAACATACTTAAAAATATATTTCGAAAAACTTCGGCAAAAAGTCGTGGATCAACTACCGCAAACAACCCTTCTTCAAAACCTGCTTCATAAAGATACAACTCTCGACCAAAACGAGGAGTCTTTTTCCAGGCAGCTTGCCACAGTTCTTGTATGTTTGTAGCTTTTGGTTGAAGTATCAATGAAGATGCATATTCTCTCACTTCATCATAGAGAGTTTTAATTTCATCTACCGCTTGTTCGATACTTTTTGAGAGCTTAAGGAGATCTTGATCATCCTGCACCCGTCTTGATACCATGTTTACACAAGATTGGATCTTCTGAAGTGCATTTCGACTATCATGAGCTATGCCACTCATCATCTGAGCGATCCCTTTCAGGCACTCCTCTTCCTGAATTCGATCTGCAGATTCTCGAAGTTGCGTAAAGTTACGAACGAATACAAGAAATGCTGCTTCTCCTAGAGCACTTTCAAGAGCGATAATAGTATTATGTGTCTGAATCGAACCTGTTTCACTCTTCCCCAAAAGTTCACCAAAAAATTGCGCTCTATTATTTTCCTTAGCCTGCCGAAAGATCTGCTCCCAACCGTGCAAATCAACTTCCCGTGTCAGGAAAACCGCTTTTGAAATATGATCTCCTAAATTATCCGATATGCCTTCTCCTAATTGTTGTTCATTAACTTGATAACCCAAGATCTTTCCGTTATGATCAAGTACAAACACGAGAAACTTCTCTACTTCGCTGAGCAATGCTTCAAAAGCACTCTCTTTTGTCCCTTCTTCTTTTTCTTCTTTTTGTTCAGCCGATACACACATTTCCACGGTTTTGCCCTATCTTTCTTCCGATGCGGTATGGCTTTTATCAACCAGAGAGGTCAAATAGTTTTGTAGTTTGGTTGCCGGATCCTTTCGTAATCCCTGAATGGTTGCGATCTCTGTTGTTGAACTACTTGGTGTCATAAGCCGCAAATAATATAATCCAAATAGAAACTCAATCACTCCCCTTGTCAGATGCACCTCCGTAATTAATGATAAAGGAAAAGAGCCTCGTTCTTTGAGGATAATCCCCTTAGAAATCACTAGGTGTTTTTGCTCAATGCCATAGTAGTAAAGATAGTGATAAATAAGCTCATATAACAGTTTACCCAAACAAAGCAAAAATCCGATCACCACAATAGCATAAAACACGGTATCAAATATCTGCTGCAAAGGAGTTATTTTCGCCTCCATTGGAGCTCTAAATGAAGCAAGAAAAAGGAGAATTATTATCACAAGCAGATAGGAGAGAAGCCAAGGAAAACTAAAAAACAATATTGAGCGAAACGCAGGAGGATAACAACGTCTCAAATTTACATCTTCTTGCTTTTCTCCATCTTTACTGAGAGTGGAATGTTTTGCGTTTTCACTCATATTTTCTCATATCTCCGCTCTCCGCAGAAGGGGATGAATATGTTTGAGTTTCCGCGGTCCATCAAAGTACAATGAAGGTTACCTCTACGGTATGATTGATATCATGCGTAAAAACACAGAGCATGATTCAAAGCATACAAAGGGCGATATCAACATGCTAATAAAATAATAACGAACTCTTAGATAGTTTAGCCAAAAACTTAAAGGAAAATCGTTATGTTAAGCTGGTCACTTACATTTTTAATTGTCGCGTTAATAGCTGCAGTGCTTGGCTTTTCAGGTATTGCCGCAAGCGCGGCAGGGATAGCAAAGGTACTTTTTGTTGTCTTTTTAGTTCTTTTTATACTTTCCCTCTTTGTAGGAAAGGTCCCTCGACCTCACGTATAGGATAAAACAACTTTTCTCTCATCTGATTCACAAGAAGCTCAGTGAAGGTTGCTTCACTGAGCTTCTTGCCCATTCCAAAAACCCTTTTCAGTGGTATAAGAGATGTAGACAGAATCAATCATTTTATTTAAATCTAAGAGACCGCAATGTGGGTGAGATGGTTCCCGTGGACGTTTTTTTTGAGAAGAGCGGCACAAGCGCGGGGATTTCTCGATCCCTTTAAGATCCTCGCACAAGTTAATCATTTTGCACAATCTTCTGAACTGCCAGGGCCTGTAGAGCTTTTGCGTTCAGGTGTCGTTCTTCATGCCCGTGGACTTCTTAACACACAAGCGATTCAACATAATCTCGATTGGATTTGGCCTTATTGGGTAGAGAGACAATTTGATCCACATGACGAGGCATTCATTCCAAGAGCTTTCTCATTTACCCATCTTAATCTTACCCATCGTAACTGGACAGGAATTGGCCTTCCTGGCTGTGATGCAATTCCGATTGTTGATCCTCGCGGACTTTTAACTCCACTGTATGATGGGTGGTCTCTTGATTTTTGGATTGTTCCTAAAGATTATAACGGCTCGGCAGATGCTCCGGCGCTTTTCCCATCTTTGTGTAAAGTTTTTCAACAGCGGTTTAATTTTGAAAATACTGTATCAATAACCAATAACTGCGCCTTGGAAGGCATGTCGCTCTCTACGGAGATATTTGTAAGGAATGCCGATCAAAACATCTCCTGTTCGGTGGAACTACAAGGCTCCACTGACCGTCCCTCTTGGCTCATTATCTCCTTTCGTCCCTACAATCCTGAAGGAGTGAGTCTCATTCATAATATTGAAAGTGATCCGTCCCGCACTCATTGGAAGATCAATGGAACTCTTGCTGCCAAGGTGAGCGCTCCACCTGAAAAAGTCGTTTTTTCAACTTACCGTTTGGGAGATGCTCTGGGGAGAATAAATCGAGACGAAACTGAGGAGCATGCTCACTGTCCTGTAGGAATGGCTTCTGCACTTGCGATGTATTCAATAGAAGGACAGAGCTCGCGCGAGGTAAGAATTGATATTCCGCTTAAGGAACAAGAACATATCACCTCATCATCGTGCTCTTCGTATCTAAATTCTTGGGAAAAAACATTTTCAAGTTGTAGTCGCTTAACAATTCCTAACGCACAATACCAGTTTCTCTACGAAGCTTCCCTTCGAACATTGATCTTGCTCTCCCCACACGACGTTTATCCGGGACCTTATACCTATAAACGATTTTGGTTTCGTGATGCTGCTTTTATTCTTCATGCCTTACTGTGTGTAGGTTTCACCGAACAGGTCGAGCTTGCGCTCTCTCGGTTTCCCTCTCGTCAAACAAAAGCAGGATATTTTTTGTCACAGGAAGGAGAGTGGGATTCAAATGGACAGGTGATCTGGATTCTTCGACGCTACGGTGAGCTAACAGGAAAAACACTCCCCGCAGAACTTCTCCATGCAGTGAGAATCGGTGCGCGATGGATAATTGAAAAACGCCTTCCTGATAATTTAGACAGGCCGCATGCAGGACTCCTTCCTGCCGGATTTAGTGCCGAACATTTTGGTCCTAATGATTTTTACTTTTGGGACGATTTTTGGGCACTGGAAGGACTTCTCTCGGCTTCATCCCTGATGAGCAAAATAGAAGATAAGGTCGCGGCACAGATTTTTCTCGAAGAAAGTGAACAACTTCAAATTTCGCTCAAGCGTAGCCTTGATATCGCAATAAACTCCAATGCATATCAGGCGATCCCCGCCTCCGTATATCGACGAATGGATGCCGGAGCGATCGGCAACATTGTTGGAACCTACCCTCTGAACTTCTTTGAAGCAAATGATCCGTCTTTGAAAAATACCTTACGGTATCTCATTTCTCACTGCTTTGTTCATGGGGGATTTTTTCAGGACATGATTCATTCCGGAATCAATGCTTATCTTACTCTTCACATTGCACAAGCCCTACTCAGAGCTGGAGATCTGAAGTTTTTTGATTTAATGAAAACAGTCGCCGAGCTGGCAAGCCCAACGGGACAATGGCCAGAAGCCATTCATCCCAAAACACTTGGTGGGTGCATGGGAGATGGTCAACATGCCTGGGCGTCGGCGGAATGGATTTTACTGATCCGAAACTGTTTTGTTCGCGAAGAGAAAGAGGAATTAATTATCGGTAGTGGCATTTCTCCAGAGTGGTTACAAAGTGACAAACCCCTCTTTTTTGGACCCACTCTTACAGCCTTTGGTCAAATTAGTGTTTCCATCTCAAATATTGCAAACTCTATCCATGTTCACCTAGATGCCCAATGGCACGATCAACCACCACAGGTAAAAATTCAGCTCCCGGGTTTTAAACCTCTTTTTTCAAGAGGCGATATCTCTGATTTCAAACTACAAAAGCAATAAACTTTAGGGGGTAATGATTTTTCTCACTTTGGTGTTTCCTCATAATGGCCCTTAGCGGTACTAAGAAATTCTGATTTCAACAAGTTGTGGAAGTGACTGTGCTGCAAATCTTGCAAAGCGGCTCTTTGGTGAGTCAACTCTTCTCACCTCGATATCATGACTTACAAGAATTCTTTTTTGTCGTCTAAACGGGTTTCTCGCTCGCCACCTTTGTTCTGGTCGGGGGGAAAGAATCTGTTCTTCTGCGTCGCGAAGAGAATGAATAAGATCTTCGCTGTGAATATCTTTTATAGAACTCTTCAATTCTGCAAATACAATTAGTGGGGAAGCCGGTTGAGTTTGAGTAATCCAATGAGTCAACGTGTTTAACCCTGCTTTTTGTTCTCGCTGAGAATCACCATATTTTGCATGGACCAAATTAAGTTCAAATCCATTCCCTTCAATCGCGACCCAAAGTAGGCGTTGATTTCTCCCTGCCTGATCTGGATTATTTTCCTGTGAGGAACTTGCTTTCAGTAATCGTATGGGGTGCTTACTGAGAACGGCTATACCGTTTGTCGCAAAATTACTTTTCTGTAACGAATCAAAATGAACATTCATCCGAAGATCTTCTGCAACCACACTTGCCTGATTCCAAGCCGATCCCTGAAGGTGAGCAATTCCTAATCCTTGAAGAATAACAATGTCCGGATCATAATAAGCAAGAAGTGAAGCGACTCGACGCGGTGCAATACGTCCATCTTGTCCTCGACAACCATGCACATCACAACTCATGATCCGAAGAATCTCTCCCTTATTGAAATCTCGTATCCTCTCTTCTCTTATTGCACGATCCACCACCCTGAGAGCTCGCTGACGGAGATCTATTGGTCGAAGATAGTCCTTTTTTGTTTTTTTACGAACCATCCCCGGAAGTAAGGCAAACGCTCCTACTTCTTCCGGTCCTGGACCGGCATGTGCTCCGCATTCTTCTACAAAACTTAATGCTACAGAGTCCTTACTCCATCCAGAAATAGTAAGATTTCCTGCATTGGGATGATGGCAAACGTTTATCAGGTCTTGAAGAACTTCCTCTAGAAAGGGATGATCGGCACCGAAAACTCTCGACCCATCTTGAGGAAGTAAAAACTTCCCTTCTCTTGTCCATGCTTGCGCGGCACCATCGCCAAAAGGTGCAATGACCAGTGGAATTTTTGCTTCTGAAATTAAGAGAGAAGCAATACCCTCTATGGTATCCGCAGACACTTTTTTTGGAAAATAAATATATCCCAGTGGACCAACTGCTGTTACATCGACGTGAGTTGAATCAATCGGGGATTGTTTTTTTTGTGAAATGTTTTCTCGTTGTGGCTTATTTCGTAAAAACTTCGCCCGCTGACGCTGAATTCCACGTTTTTCATCCTCTTCCCGTACTGAAATAAGTTCAAACTGCTTAAAAACCCGTGCAATAGCATCTTCAAGTGAGCACCCGAACCGTTTTTCATAAGAAATGACATCTTGCTGACCATGGTCTGAATAAATCCATACATCGTACTCGCGAGCTGATGTTTTGGCCACACGATAGAGGCGAGAAATTGTCTTATCAATGCCCTTTAATGTCCAGTGTGCAAAGGGGGAAGAAGCTCCTCTTCGATGTGCATGCTCGTCATAGCCAAGAAGATTCAGATGAATAATCGGCGTTCCTCGCGCCATATCTCTCGATGCACCGATATAATTAAGTTCACGAAGAACTATTGAAACAATAATACGTGCTGGAATAAACTTTATCTCTTTCAAAAGCGGCTCTCCAGCTAAAGCGCCATGAACACAATCAATAAGCGCAAGAAAGAACTCTAACACCATAAGAAACAGCGTACGGAGGAGTGAGCGTGCATAGAGTAGCATGGCAAAGATCAAACGAAATACACTGAGCTCCCTTAGAAAGGATCCAAATCCAAGGGACACACTACACACCATTGCGTGCGTAGCTCCTCCAGAAAACACATTTGAATAGGAACTTCCCCCCTCAAGAAGCCCCCTTCCTTTCTGGGCAAGTTTTTGCTGAACGCTCAGTGCCGGGTCCGGCTCGAGCATGGTAACGATTTTTCCTGTACTTAAATCCTTGAAGCTAAAGGCTGGCACCGCTTGCTTGACCCCATAAAATAACTCTCCCTGAACTGAGGGAGTTGTTGATGGAACCCCTGAATACAAATTGTGGAGAATATATTCCTCTCGTTTAAGGAGTTTTCTCAGAAATTTTAACTTTCCTGACGAAAGACCTTGCTCGAGTTGTTTTCGAGAAAGACCATCCACCTGGATCATCAATAAACCACGCCCAGAACAGTCTGAGACAACTGGAATTCCAAATAGACGAAAGAGTGCTTTATACCAGGAAAAACTCTTTACTACTTGCCGATACATCATTCGCATTCGTGCTAGCAGTTTTCGATTAAAGATTCTTTTTCCCTCAATAACAACCGAAAAAGCCTCCGCCTTTGTTGTCAACAACGACCACTCTGTTTCAAAAAGTCTAACCGCACGTAGCCAAGCACTTTCTTCGGGATTCTTTACGGAGCGAGTCCCTTGAATCACTGCCTGATAATGGTTGAGCGCTCTATCTCCGGAAGAGCTTATAGAAAACTGTAGCGCAGTATGTTGGGCATTGAGAGAGAACGCCTCTCGCTCACTTTTACTTAACAGATAAAAACGTTCTATCGTCTTGGTGTAGGTTCGTTTTTCCTCAGTTAAAACGAGGTAACCATTTCTTTCATTGTCAATAACCTCTCTTGCACCAGGAGCATCAAGTGCAATAACTGGAACACCAGCAGCCATTGCTTCCGTGAGTACCATACCTTGAGTTTCTGTTTTTGATGTAAATACAAAAACATCCATCGCGTGGTAAATATCAACAAGTAGCTGATCTTTACAGACTCCTGAAAAATGAACTCTGGAGGAAAGATTTGCATTTTGAAATAAAACCTCCATCTCTTGCTGAGAAGGTCCAGACCCACCAATCAGAAAATGAGTGTTCTTATTTTTTTGCATCCATGGAATTACAGCCTCCGTAAGAAAGGTGAGGTTTTTCTCCGGTGCCAGTCGGCCAACATGTCCAGCGACGAAATCATTTTGAGAAATTTTGAATTTATCTCTAAAATAGCTTCGATTTCCCTTCGCAAATAATGAAACATCAACTCCGGTAGGAACAACTACAATAGGAACATCGACACCCCGTTCTTCAAGAATTGCCGCAATGCTCTCACTTGGAGCAAAGACCCGATCACAAAGATTTGAATAGCCGGTAGATACCTCAATGACAAATCTCTTTAAGGCATCTGAATCTCCTGGAACATAGTGGGTATAGCGTTCATACATCGTATGGTGGGTAAAAATCAGCGGCACATCGTACAATGCCGCAATACGTACCGCCGTATCTCCTAGCAAAAATGGATGATGTGAATGAACAATATCTGGATGAAATTGTTCAAGCGCCGAAGAAAGAATAACTGGAACGGGAAGTCGAAGTGCAAAATCACTTCCATTAAAATTTTGAATTGCTGGAACTCGTATTATCTCCTTTTCTTTTTCTTCGTTTTTCTGCTGATCATAATCAGGTGCTACTACCATTACCTGATGACCTCGGCGTCGATACTCTTCACAAAACCCATGTACGGATCGAGCGACTCCCCCCACATGGGGAAGATAGGTATTCGTACACATTAATATTTTCATTTGAGAGAAACCTGGCTGAGAAAAATGTTTTTTCGTAAAATAAATTTTTTATTCATGTGCGTAATCATATCTCATTCCCTTATATAACCATACGATACAACCATATTGAGTTAGTGTGTAATTACGCTCTATTCAGTATCAAAAAAACAATAACACCTAATGACACCATACAGGAGAAAAAACATGAAAGACAAAAAAAATGATCGCTCTGAACGAGAAACAAATCGTGGGCGTAAAACTCAATCAAAAAGAGATCGCTCACAAAGAAACCAGCGCGAGTTAGAAGACAATCGAAATGAAGAGCGGCGTGGATCTAATTCTTAAGAAGTATCCCCGCTCATTTCATTTGCAGTGATTGCTTTCAAAGGTTGCCCTCGAATTCAGAGGGGAACCTTTTTTCTTTGCTCCTTACTGGATCGTCTCCGAGGAGTTCTCACTAAAGAAAAGGAAACGACTGTTAGAAGAACTGGCTGACGAAAGGTTTGCTTTTATCCGTCTATCTCTCTGCGCTCTTCTCTGTTCTGTTCTGTTGAAGCAAGGCGCAAACAATGTCCACAACAATAGAACTTTCCTTCTGATTCCACACCATGACCCACTATCCTACAACCACAGTGTTTACAATGTGGCGCCAATGCATGAATAGCGCATTCAAAACTATCAAAAGTAAAGAACTCTCCGTTGAGGATTACTTCAAAGGATTTATCGTACTCATTTTTACATACTTCACACATTCCCATAAGAACCTCTTCAAATTTCTCGCCCATTTTGCACAAGAACCCCTCTATGAAGCTTCACTCAAAGAGGGGTTCGCTCTCTTTCTTACTTGAGCATCTCTCCTCTTTTACTCTCTTCTTTATCTATCTCTTCATAATCAGAGAGGTCTGCAGCATTTTGATTTATCCCTGCTTCAGCAAGCTCCGTAAGTTTGTCATTTGCCCCCGCTTCCTCTTCCAATGATTCCTCCAGAAGCTTCACCACATCCTCATAGCCAAGCTGTTCTGCAAACGCCTTTACAGTACCATAGGCAGCAATTTCATAATGTTCAACACGCTGTGCTGCAGCAATAAGCCCAGCATCAATCACTGACTCATCGCCGTTTTGATGGAGCATCTCTTCTCCTTCCTTAATCAGCCCTTCCATTCCCATACATTTTTTCCCAGTAAGCTTTACCTCTAATGACTCACCAATGGTCTTTAAACGATTTACCTGGTTCTCAGTTTCTCGCAAATGCTCTTCAAATGCGGCCCGCAGATCTTCAGAAGATGCCTTCTTCATCATTTTAGGCAAAGCTTTAACAAGCTGAGATTCTGCGCTGTAGATATCCTTTAGTTGATCTTCCAATAATGCCTCAAGTGAATTAAGTTCCATAAACATTGCTCCTGTTTAGTAAATAATTAACGATCCTAGACTTAAGCGCTATCTTTATCGCAAGAGAACTGATCAGGGCATGACTCCAATCATGTATTTACTGTTCTTTGTGGCACTTTCCCTCCACGTTTTCGCGCTTGAGAAAGACCGATCGCAATTGCCTGCTTACGATTGGTTACTTTTTTTCCACTACGACCGGAACGAAGCTCACCTCGTTTCATCTCTCTTACTGCTTTGCCCACTTTCTTTGACGCTAATTTCCCGTAACGAGTCCCTGTGCTCGTTGTTTTTCTTGAGCTTTTCGATGTTTGCTTCAATCTGCTCGATGAGCGTCCTGTGCGGGATCGTTGTGTGTTTGTTTTTTTTGCCATTGTTTTACTCCTTCTTGTTTTTATTTCAACTTTCATCCTTCTATTGCATGCACTGCTTCGGAAATCGTAGTAACAATATCTGACACGCCAACGACTTCGAGCCGCATTTTTGTTTTCCTCGGGTCAACTTGTGTATGCCACAAACAAACAAGTATTTTTACTTTTGGAAATCGTGCATGAATTTTTCTCGCTACGTATCGCACATGAGTCAACGCAAATGGCGGAAGTGCTGAGATACACACGCAATCAGCATTTGTTTGTGCTACTTGATCAAGTATTTCACTACTGAGAAGCTTCGTCGCCAAGACCTCGTTTTCAACTCCAACTCGATGAAGACGATGCGATAACATGCGTGCTATTATTTCATCAGTTTCATCATTTGCGGGAACACAAAGAACATAACGATATCGTGGGCTACTTACTTCACTCCTTTCCAAGTTCGTCGATTCAGAATTAAGAGAGGTATTTCGATCTCGCTCGCTCAATTCTTCAATAAGTTCTCGGGTACTCTCCACAATGTATTGATATTTTATCCCCTCAAGAATACGCCGTTGACGATCCTCTTCACAAAGAATCAGCGCCGGGATGAGAACCTCGTCATAGAGAGCTTCAATACAGTTTGCGTTGAGAAACTCCTCCACAATTTCAATTGCCTCTTCTTCATCTTGTGAAAGTAATCGTTGATAGAACCTCTCCGGGGGCGGCAACATTGGCTGATCGCCAAGGAGAATATAGAGAAACTCTCCTTGATGAACATATCTTCCAACTACCAAAAGACATACCGTCAGTGGTGTTGACATTAACAATCCCACCCCTCCCCATAACCAAGTCCAAAAGACGGCAGCTACAAGAATGGCAACCGGTGATAAACCAGTGCTTGAACCATAGAGAAATGGTTCCATTATATTGTTACTGATTAACTCCAGTACTATGAAAAACCCGATCGTCAACAGAGGTTGTGTCCATCCATCAAATATCGCAAAGGAAAGAGCAATTGGCGTAAGAGCAGACATCCACGGCCCGAGATAAGGAATAAATCTAAATGTGGCAGAGAGTATTCCCCACACCGCCGCATTTGGAATACCCAGAAACGTCAATCCCACAGTGACAATAATGCCATGGCTAATATTAAGAAGGAGTTGAGTAAGGAGGTAACGACTTACCCTCGTAGTTGCTTCATCGATCGCTTGGGTCGTTCGTGAAAGTTGTCCATGAGCAATCAGTCGAATAAATCTGTTTCTGAGGTCTTCCCGGTTAATTAAAATGAAAACCGTAAATACTATTACCAACCCGAGGGTACCCAGTGGACTTAAGAGAGAGATTACGGTTGTTCGAATAACCTCAAGCGGTCCAAGTGGCTGCGCCACCACTTGGACGGGCACAACAACTTCTGAATTTGTTGATGTCTTCGAAGAAACAACAGGAGAGAGAGCGCTCTCTCCACCGAGTTTATTTTCAATATCATTTGCCGTTCGTGTAAGACGAGCAGAGGCAGAACTTATTTGCCTTTTAACAGTTGTAACTTTTTTTGAAATATTAGTTTGATATTCTGAAATCTTTGGCACAAGAGCAACCATCTGGTTAATTGTAAACCACCCTACGACACTAATCACCCCAAAGGTGATGAGACATGCTATCGAGACGGCCACAATACGATTACATTTTATTCGCTCAAGGCGTCTCACCAGAGGCGCAAGAGCAAAGCTAAAAAGAATGGCAAGCGCAAAAGGGATAAGCACCTCACGCGCAAAATAGAGTACCGCAATAATTGCAATAAACATAAAGAACAAGAAGCTTGTCCGATTTTCTGGATAAGATGAAGATTGGAAACGCCATTCACTCTCTTTTCGCTCCGTAACTGGTAATGGTATTTTATCCTCGGTGCTACTTACCGTACCTTGATGAGGGAATTGGTCTTCAGGTAATTGTTGGAAGCTACCGGACGCAGCTGTTACTCCCTCCGCCGACGCAAGCCCTTGATCCCTTGAGGTGTGTTTTAAGAGAGTAATCTTTCCCACGTTCAATTCTTTAATGATTCTTGGTAAGAAACACTGCAAACCTCGCAACTGAACCAAACGAAACTACTACTAATCCTACTATAAACCATCACAATCTATTGATTACCATGATTACAATCATAGCGGATAAGAAGCTAAGTCGTTTAAAAAGGATCTGAAAGAATTTACAATGAACAAAATTTGAATTGAAAATAATTAAAGGAGTAAGAAAGAAAAACGACTAGACAAATCCCACATACCCACGAACCCTTAGTGCAGCAAGCTTTTTGCCGGTTTGATCGAGACGTAACGAAGCAAAGTGAAAAGAATGCTGCACTTTTTTCAATGAGCAATTTCTTTTTTCCTAATTTACTTTTGCTTTTAAACTGATGCAGCTCATAACTCAAGTTCCATAAATGCCACATACTCTCAGAAGTAATGAGGCTGTGCTTCATCGATATATAAAAAAAGATAAAGAGGAGTGACTATGAAACAACTGCATGCATTAGGAGCTATCCTTTGTTTACTATTTGTAGCCTGCGATGGAGATAGTGGAGATGATCTTTTTGTAGGAGGAGTCTGGAGAGGAGTACTGGTACAAACCGATAACGAATGTGGTTTGAATTTTGCACAAAATATCTCTGGGTTTGTTCATTCAGTAAATCAGATCGACGAAACGGTGATTCTTGATGACAACGTTGGAGTCCACTATGAAGGAGCGATTGTTGGAGATGATGGATTTTCTGTCGATGCAATTACCGCAACAGATATTTCCCTTGGTGGTCAACTCTGTGATTTCACACAACGATTAGAGTATGACGGGATTGACGATGACCAGGATTCAATCGACGATATCGGTGGGAGTGGAGATGATGACGATGATCCCGACACTGCAAAAGTTGATTTCACCATTACTCGAATCTGCAACAATACAACTGTATGTGAAGTAAAATATCGAGGAGACGCTGTTAGAGATTAAGATCTTCTAGAGAGAACGGTTGAACACAGAGTTTCACAGGGTTACACAGAGTTTGGGAATAATTAAAATATTTTGAACTCTGTGAAACTCGGTGTTTAATAATCATCCGCTGTTATTGAATAAAATTACCTTCGTTTAATTACAATAAAAAATGGAGCGGGCGATGGGATTCGAACCCACGACCTCCTGCTTGGCAAGCAGGCATTCTAGCCGCTGAACTACGCCCGCAAAATTGACAGAGACACATCAGTAGTAAAGGTAGCAGTCAGTGTCAAATATTTCATTATATCCTGGTAACTTTCTTGGAACTAACAATTATAACACGTTGTTAGCGTAAACTCTCCACCCCCTCTTGAAGCCTTGATAATGCTTTCACTATCGTTTCTTGGCTTGTAGCGAAGCTTAAACGGATCGCTCCAGGATCACCAAATGCTTCCCCCTGAAGAACCGAGAGATTATGCTTTTCCAATAAAAATTTAACGAGTGTGTGCGCACTATCAATATGTATATCTCCAACTCGCTTCCCAAAAAGCTCTTCCACTCGCGGGAATACAAAAAATGCTCCTCGTGGTTTCACCGGCACGTTCATTCCTGGAATCCTTTTTAGCGTGGAGAGAACAAGCTCCAGCCGAATAGAAAACTCTTTTGCTAACATCTGCGGAAACGCACGACC
This sequence comes from uncultured Bdellovibrionales bacterium, assembly GCA_964505555.1. Taxonomy (GTDB): domain Bacteria; phylum Bdellovibrionota_C; class UBA2361; order SZUA-149; family CAZDIO01; genus CAZDIO01. The sequence continues at coordinate 22,886 of CAZDIO010000143.1, read as the reverse complement.
ATCATCGTAAGCTTTTGTTGCCGCATATTGAGCAATCGAACAAACATTACTTGTGAACTGACTCTGGTGCTTTCCAATCTGTTTAATGATCGGAAGCGATCCCGCGATATATCCCACCCTCCATCCGGTCATTGAATAACTTTTGCTAAATGCATTAACAATTAAAGTACGTTCCCGATGTTCAGGACAGAGCGTCGCAAACGATTGATGTTTAAATCCATCAAAAGTTATATATTCATAAACTTCATCAAGGAGAATAAAGAGATCCTCTGCCACTTTTAGGTTCGATATAACCTTACTCAAAGCTCGAAGTTCTTTTTCTCCATAGCAAGCACCGGTGGGATTAACAGGCGAGTTAAGAATGATCCCCTTTGTCCGTGAGGTACACGCCTTCTCTAACGCTTCGGCTTGCATTAAGTACCCCTCTTCAGGAAGTGTCTGGACTATTATAGGAACCCCTCCAGCAAGCTGGACCATATCAGGATAACTTGTCCAATAAGGCGCGGGAATAATTACCTCATCTCCGGGGTTAAGGAGCACAGCACAGGCGGCAGCAATTGCTTGCTTTCCACCGTTTGTAACAACAATCTCTTCGGGAGAGAATTGAAGTTGTTGATCAATTTTTAGTTTGGTGGCGATTGCTTCTCGAAGCGGCAAAATGCCATTGACATCCGTATATTTGGTAAACCCTTTTTTTAGCGCCTCACGCGCTCCTTCCTTTACATGCTCTGGAGTATCAAAATCAGGTTCACCAGCGACTAAGCCCACGATATCTCTTCCCTCAGCTCTTAAACGGTGAGCTAATGCTTGCGTTTCTAACGTTGCGGAGGGCTTAACCTTTAGTATTGATTGTGAAAAACTGATCATATTTTTATCGATTTAATTTCCTTAAGTTTTTTGTAAACTCTTTGCTCTTACTTCTGGGGATAAATATCGTTTAATTTTTTTAAAACATTCGTTGGCACAAAACGAGAGATATCACCGTGATACATTGCAACCTGTTTAATAATGCTTGAAGTAATAAACGAATATTTATCTGCAGTCATTAAAAAAACTGTTTCAATATCTTCGGCAAGCTGACGATTAAAGAGCGCCATTTGCGCTTCATACTCATAGTCTGATACCGCACGAAGTCCACGGATGATTACATTTCCTTTAATATTTCGCACATACTCTACCAAAAGCCCATCAAACGATTCGACACGAAAATTCCCTTCAAGAGCAGAAATCGCTTCTCGTGCGAGATTGACCCGCTCTTCTACAGAAAAAAGTGTGTTTTTTGTCGTACTTGCGGCAATAGCAACAACAACGGTGTGAAACATCTTCCCCGCTCGCGCAACAACATCGAGATGACCGTTCGTAATCGGATCAAACGTTCCCGCATATACCGCCGTTCTTTCAGATTTCATATTTTATGAAAATTTATTCTGTCCTAAGTTCATAATACCAGATCGTTGTTCCGCCATAACTCTTACTCCGCTTTAAAACCAGAGACAAGGCACCATACACGGCACTTTCGGTGAGGATAAAGTTTTTTTCTGTCTCCACAATAACAAGCGCATGAGGAGACAACACACCGGCTTGGAGTAGTTGCTCAAGCACTTTCATCCCTGGGTGAGAAGGATATGGTGGGGTAATAAATACCAGATCAAACGTTTTTCCTGCATGAGAACTTTTTTCAAACTGAGAAAGTGCTTTTTCTACCTCTAAGCAATACACCTCACTTTGGCCCATGATTTCAAATTCTGTCAGTGTGCTCTTAATCGTATCACAGAGAGCTCTTTGTTTTTCGACAAAAACAACCTTCGTCGCCCCACGAGACAACGACTCAATTCCCAAAGAACCCGTGCCTGAATAGAGATCGAGAACAACCCGTTCTTCCACCCCATGCATGCTTATTACTGTAGAAAACACCGCTTCGCGAACTCGATCCGTCATCGGTCGAGCATCAATAGTTTTGGGCACACGAAGATGTCTGCCCCCAAACTTCCCTGCAATTACTCTCATTTTTACTCAATATTAGCATTCTGAATTCGTACATATCTACGCTGATTTTGTGTCTTGATCAAAATCAACGAGTTTGCTCTCCTAAACCGGTTTTTAGTGATAGAAATTTCCAATAAAAGACCTAAATGAAGGGTCTCAAAAAGGATACTAGCTCAGTGCAAAACTCATTAGAACTACCAAAACTCCTTGCTCGTGGTCAAAAACGCTTAAAATATTGGCGGGAAACCCTCACTAAGAAAACCCTGACACCATCACAGATGGAGGATGCTCAAGCCTCCTTTGATACCTATTCACTCCTCCTCTCAAAGATAACAAGAGCACAATCTGACGTCGAAAAACAGGAAACCTTAGAGAGAATCACTTCAATTGAACGTAAACTCGCCTCGTTTTTTGAGCTTGCAAGGCTCGCCACAAACACCCGCACAGCAACCCAACTTCCTTCTACTTCAAAAATGCCACAAAACGACGACCACTAGAGTTTCAAAATTACCCCACACAAAAACTTGACAATTCCCCCCATCCTATTGATTATTGCTCGCCACACTAAACGGGGCGTTAGCTCAGGGGTAGAGCAGTTGCCTTTTAAGCAACGGGTCAGTGGTTCAAATCCACTACGCCTCACCAGTTTTGCGTTAAAAGTTTAAATTTGACCAAATCCTTCGTTGCGGGAATTGCTGCGGTGCTCATCTAGCTTTGGCTAGAGTCCGCTCCTCGCATATTCCCGCGCCTCGACTTTAGTCAAATTTAAACTTTTAACGCAAATCTGGAGCACGGTCCGCGCTGTTTGTGCTACGGACCAAATCCTTCGTTGCGGGAATTGTTGTCGGGAGGTAGTTGGACGTCTCACTTTCTGTAGATTTTTAATTGAACACAGAGTTTCACAGGGTTACACAGAGTTAAATGGAAAAGCCTTTTTTTCTTTACTCTGTGTAACCCTGTGAAACTCTGTGTTTAAAAAATAATCAATTGCATCCCCATAAGACTGCGAGGGAAGGAACGAAACTCTTCTTTTACCGAAAAGCTTCTGGGTTGGCGCAGGGGTATTTGGTTTTGTTGTGGGTTATGAAGTTTACTGTTTTGCAAGCGCTGGCTTCATAAAATTGTGGTGCAAAATCTTGGGGAACTATGGGAAATAGTCCATAGAGTTCGGTGCCCGCTCCTGTATAGCGCACTTTCTGATCGCGGTATAAAGATCGCAACAACTTGTTCCACTCAGCAAGCTCAATTACAAAATTTCTATTTGTTCTTCCAGTATTTGAATATCGATAAAATTCTGATGAGAACCTCACCTGAAACACCGTCCACAAAAATAATATTAAAAATCCAACGTTTAACTTTGCACTCTTCTTACTTTGCCTTTGAATTATCCTTAACAACGGGGAAACAATAAGGAGCAAACCTAAAACTGACCCATAATGATAACGAAATTCTAGTGCACTTAATACTCCAAAAGAAACTCGACCTATCGCCGTAAGAAGGAGAAACAATATTACTACTATTTCGCCAACAATAATTAATCCCAAATCAGTTTTTCTATCGTTTGAAAAACAAAAAATAAACCCTGCATAGACAAGCGTCCCCATCGCTACCAGCATAGAGAAAAAGAACGCTTGCTCTGTAGTATCAACATTAACAAAAATACTACCTCCACGAAGCACAGTACCTAATTGAGATCCTACAAAAAGCCAGCGGGGAATCTCCATGAGATGATGAAGCATAGTGTTAAAAGTTTCATAGTTAACACTACGACCTACCCCACTACGATTCAAAAGATACAAAAGAGCACTCACCCCTAACGACACGACAGAGATAAAAAGAACAGTTAAAAAGCGGGTTCGATAACCTTTTTCTCTATTCAATATCGGAAAACAAGTAATCCCAAGCACCAGAAGAAGACCGATCGTAATAAATCCTCCCGCATAAAAAAGCGGAGAAACTATCACCGCACCTCCAAGCATCAATAACGTTTTACGATTTGGAGAATCAAGGTAATGAAAACTTGCAAGGAGCGCAGCCAGTGTTGTTGCAAAAGAAAGCTCAATCAATTGGAGAATCGACCAATGAAGAACCTCCGCATGCACACCAGAGATAACAAACATTCCCCCTAACAGAAGCGAAATCACCGTAGCAGATGGCACAGCACGAAGTACCTTTCTAAAGAAAAGAGAGACAAGAAGAGCATTCAGCGCATGAAGCGTTAAGGATAGAATGAGAAAAAGGAAATAGTGATCTCCAAACAATAGTACTTCAATGAAATAAAACGCAAAAAAGAAAGGAACAAATTGTTCATTATGAGTCAAAAAGAGTGCGGCAATGTTTCGGTCTGCAAATCTCTCAATAACTTTCCACTCATCCCAGTAAAAATAGGGACCAAAACGAAGATGAACTGCGATAGCAAGAAACAGATAAACTATAAATACAATGCTTTTTTTAGGGGCCCAGCTCTCCTCTAAAGAAAGAAGCATTGCTCCTAAGAGCGCAAGAAATGCACTGAACAAAATAGTAATCCCCCACTTCACCGCAGGCAACTGAGAGAAGCTCTTTGTTTCTGAATAAAAAGTAACTCGATTTCTTGCCGTAACCCAACCCCGAGAGGAACGATCCACGAGTCGAATATAAAATGTTTGTTGTTCAACTGCTCCTGGCAGCAGGAAGGAGTACTGATACCATTCGTCCTTTATTTCTCTCGAAGGCAACCTGTAGTGGTCATAGATCGCTCCCCCCTCTCCTCGAATCTCAATATAAACCTGATCTCCACTTCCAATTCCTGCATAATCAATTTTTATCCGTTTGCCTTTTGGCTCAATCGCCTTGCTAAGACACTCCGCCTCATTTTCAATTCCAGATTCATATGTCCCCATCGACATTTTTCGAAATCGTAACCCCTGCGGTGCTCCTTTTCCGACACAGCCGGGCTTATTTTCCCACTCAATTCGAGAAAAGCTAGAATACGAAATTTTTTCAGGTGTCACCGTTGCCTGAAAGGCAATAGTAAGGAGAAAAATAATAAAGAGAACACCTTTTGGAGAATAAAGAACATGCTTCAAGGAAGAGGCTCCTCGTCAATACATTACGCTCTTTTAGAACGTAGCTGACATTTCCCAAAGATAAAAAACGAGTTTTTCTTCAACCAGAGAATCTCAAAATGTTCATCGAGAAGCTCTCTAAATAATTTGTGGTTTTTTAACCATTGTTGGTATAGACCAGTTTCTCTTTCAGCTCCCATGACCACATATCTCATCTTCCAAGGGCCTCGAAGAAGTGAGGGAACGGGAGTATAAAATGTGACTATATCAAGAAGTCGTCGTAGGAAGGAATTTCTCGGCTCAATAAAACAGAGCATTCCACCGGGTCGTAAAATTCTTTTAATTTCCAAAAGCGCGGCCTGGTAGTCCGCAATATGATGAAACACATTTTCAACAAACGCCACATCGATAGACTTTTCAGGATATCCAGTTGCAGTAATGCTTCCTAATGTAATACGTGAATCATTAGCTTGTTCCACGCTGTAAGAGGAAGCTTCAACGCCGAATACCTGATGATACCCCTGAGCGGATAAAGCCCGTACACGATCTCCAAAACCACAACCGATATCTAAAATCTGAGATTTTTTATCTATTCCAAAAATCTCAAAATCATATCGAACAACTTTATTAAGAAACTCCTTATAATTTTCAAAACTCTTTGAGTACTCATCAATGGTAGGATCGCTTTGAGAGAGATCTGGTTGTGAATTCACGGTCATACCTCTGGAACGATTTTTACTTGAGGAAGAGGCACGATAAACTTACCTCCATTCTTTATGTAAGCGCTTTGTTGCAGGAAGAAATCTAGATAATTCCAACTAAGGAGTAGCGCATAATCGGGCATTCGTGAAAGAAATACCTCTTCACTGACTATTGGTATATGGCTTCCTGGAGTTACAAGACCGATCTTCATCTCATTTGTTTCAGCAACATATTCAACAAGCCGTGGTGTGATTTCGAAATAATTAAGAAGTGTATTGCCTTTTGCAGGTGCTCCGTACCCAGCAACCCGTTTCCCCTCCCTCTTTAACTCCTCGAGAACAAGAATACAATTTTGCTTAATTTCCTCTACCTGTCTTGAATATCCTCTATAGCGATCCAGCACACCAACACCCCAGAGCTTCTCCTCCTGAAGTAGTTTCTCAACACGTTCAGAAGGTGCCTCTTTCCCAACACCACTCTTTTGAATAAAAACTCTTATCGCTGGACCCGAAGCCCCAACAGCTAATCGCTCGACATCGAATATTTCCAACTCAAAACGTTTCATAAATGAGATAAGTGGAGTGAGGCTCAGATAGCACAAATGTTCATGATAAATTGTATCAAAAAGTGTTTGATCGATGAGATCAATAAGATAGCTTGCCTCAAGAACAAAAATTCCTCCTCCATTGAGGAGCATAGAAACACCGGCAACAAATTCTTCAATATCAGCGATGTGAGGAAAGACATTTGTTGCGGTAGTAATTTTTGGAAATCCTGAGGTAGCGATTATTTGATTCGCCACGCGCGGGCTAAAAAAATCGCGTAGTACTTCAAAACCAGCTCGTTGAGCAATCTCTCCGACCTGGGAAGGCTCAACTCCCAATTTCACAACATCATCTCCCGAATATGCTGCGAGCATGATCCCATCGTTACAACCGATATCAAGAACAATATCTCCCTGAGTAATTCCAAATCGTTTCGTCAGCATCCCCGTCAGCTCTTGGTAATGCCGAACGAGCGCTTTAGAGGTTGAAGAGAGATAGTGATAGTCATCAAAAAGCAACTTCGGCGATACCGTATCGAGCAGCTGAACGAGATAACAATCTACACAAAAAGCCACTTCAAGCGGGAAAGCCTCTTCTGTTACGATCTCTTCCACACGGCAAAAACTATTTGATGGGGGGTGATCACCAAGAGAGAGAAACGGCTCAATATGAGGAGAGGAACAATATCGACATTTTGAAATCCTTGTGACTTTCTTCATGTCCGATCATTCTCTACTCGCTGAAGTTCGCTATCGAGTCTGGTATTTTCTTCAAACCACGAATTTGTTCGGCGGAGACCTTCTTTTAAACCTATCTTTGCTTTTATCCCCGTCAACTCAAAAAGCTTCGTTGTATCGGGACATCGTCTAGAAACCGAGCCTTCTCGACCTTGTTCTCCCTGAATCGAACATTTCATCTTTTTAAGCGCGATGAGGAGCTCCGCCAAATGAGCACTCGAAATCTCTTCTTCTGAATTTCCAATATGAACAATCTCGTTTTCTGCCTGTTCACAATTGGCAACTGCAAGTGTTGCCTCAACCGCATCGTCTATATAGCAAAATGCTCTTGTTTCATCCGCACCGTACACTCGTAACGGATTTTCTCCCTCATTTAATCGTTGAATAAATTCAGAGATCACATGATTTTCTCCCATGTGTGGTCCATACACATTGTGATACCGAACCACCGAGGTTTGAATTTGCTGAGTCTTACCAAACTGTAAACAGAGAAACTCTCCCATAAATTTACTTAACGCATAGGAGAAACGTACCTTTGTTGGTTGAGTAAAAACCGCCGGAAGGGTTTCGTTCGAGGGGATTTTCAGCAACCCCACCTGCTCACAGTCAGCATAGATCTCCGAGGTTGATGCATAGAGAAGCCTTCGCACAGTTTGCTGCTCCAGCCAGTTTAAAAGATTGAGCGTCACAAGAAGATTCGTGCGCGAAACGGCATAGGGGATTTCATAAAAAAACCGTGTGCCGTTAACCGCTGCTAAATGGTACACGACATCGAGAACGGGCATCGTTCCAACGTCAATTAAAGGAGTCGTAAGGTCTACTTTCTTAAAGGTGACATTCTTTCGATTAATAAAAGAAGTAAACTCTTCACTGATCGAACCTTTTGTTTTTAAAAAATTATCGAATATAAAAACAGTATCGCCGCGATCAGCATGTGCTCGCGCAAGATGATATCCGATAAATCCAGCTCCACCTGTTATAAGAACATTCTTCACTGAAAAGTTCCTTGCCAAAATTTAGAAACATTTCTTAGCAGATTTCAAAGAAACAGCAAACTCCCTTGCTTTTAGAGTTATACTTAGAGTTTTACATCGTTTGTTTATCAAAAGAGAGACAATAGTTACACCGATTTAATCTTCAGAAGGCCTGAAGCGATATCGCAAAATTCAACACCCAATTTCCTTCGCACTAAGGCGTTAGAGAGACTTACATCATAAGGGCGTGGGGCTAAGAATTTAGCCTCCCCAAGCTTCTGCGGTCGAATACAATGACCATGCAAACCAAATACTCTGGCAAGAATTAATCCAAATTCATATCGAGAGATTCTCTCATCTCCTCCTATATGAAAGAGCGATGATTCAATCATTCTTTCTTTTTTAGAAACTCTCTCTATTATTGTACAAACAACATTAATCACATCTCCAATGAATACGGGAGTTCTCCACTCATCGACAAAAAGATCTATTATTTTCTCTTCTTTTAAACTTTGAGTCATCCATCCAAGAGGCCCCACATGCTTCCCAATCGCACCTCCATAGACAAGGGAGAGCCGGAGAATGGTTGCTGCGCTCTCCTCTTGATGGATCAATTTTTCAGCAGCATATTTTGTTTGCGCATATACTGTGCGGGGAGTTGGGAGATCCCTTTCAGAAAAACATTCCTTCCCCGGTTCTGCGCCATCAAAAACATAATCAGTGGAGATAAAGATGAGATAGGGTGGTGGATCTGAGAGCGCTTTACAAGCAAGAATTATATTTTGTGTGCCAGTCACATTAACTTCTTGAGCGTTTTTAGGAAATTGCTCGCAATATTCCGCCCGAGCAAGCGCTGCCGCATGAACTACCACCTGTGGATTCACCCTTTTGATGAGGTTTGCAACCTCAAAAGAAGAAACTAAATCCACTCCTTCATAAGCGGTCACCACATTTTTCACCTCTACCGGACAGGAGGTTCTTCCACCAACAGCCACTATATCAAATCCACTTTTGGCAATTCCAACAGCAAGATGAGCCCCTACATATCCACTTGCTCCGGTGACAAGAACCCTCACTTCTCTTCTCCTCTGCTCTGTCGGCCACCCCCTGAACGAAGCTCAAAAAATATTAGACTCATCATTGCACCCATCATCACCAGAAACAAAAACACCTCCGTTCCCTGGTACCATGAACTTCCATAAGCGATAACTCGATTCTTATTTTCATAAAAGAAATACGAGTAACTTATCAAACTGTTAATAAAGAGCGTAACGACAAAGAGGAAGATTCCAATTACAGATGAGTTCATAAACCATATCGAGGCGACAAGGGGGGTAATAATAAAGGGAAGATATGCCCAACAATGATTTGAGGTGCCCCACCCACATCCAAAAACTATCACCGACAATATTAAGCCACCCCAAGCCGTAATAAATATCTCCCGAAAAGGTTGCGGGAGCTTCTGTCGATACGCAACGAAGAACGCAATGAGCAATGGAAAGATACCGATAGCGGGCATAAATTGATAAAAACTCAGTTGTGACATCTGTCGAATCATGCTCCAAGGCCGATGCCATTTGTTCAAAAGATAAGAAATATCAAAAGGATAAATGAAATTGAAAAATCGAATGCGCAGGATCTCTCCAAAGGTGTTTTCGGAAAGATATTGCTGCAAAGCTTCATAGAAGGTTACCCCTTCAAGATTCTGATTATAGTTACAAAATAGATTTAAGTAGAGAAGTCGGGAGCTCGGTGAAACATATATCAACTTAAAAATTGCCCAAGGCAAGATTGCAATAAGAAATCCAATTGCTAGCTTAAGTCCATCTTGAAGAAGAGCTTTTATAGTGCCTGCACGTTTTGTAACAAAATCTCGAAGTGTTCTGATTGCTTGATAGAAAAGAAAAGAGAGACAATAGAGACCACCGAGTGGGTGCGCGAGAACCCCTCCTCCGAAAAACAATCCCGTAAGAGCTCGTAATCCGTATTTGGTCCAGAGAATAAGAGCCAGCATCGAAAAATATGCGGCATAGAACTTAGGCCAGGTATAGATAATATTTTGATAGAAGAAAGCAGAACTAACAACTAACGCCACCGCACAAGCTGCATATTTCCTCCCAAGGAGAATATTTGCTACCAACCACAACGAAAACAACACAAGTAAATTCAGATAGGTAAGGAGCGCCTGATATACAAAATAGATTTCAGATGAAACAGAAAGCCATGGTTTTGTCTCTCGAAGTCCTAAAAGAAGAAATGAGGTGGCATTCATTAACCCCGCAAGTGGACCACGGTCGCTGATACTCCATGTCGGAACTACCTCTAATTTCTGCGGATCTCGCCCCTCGATCACATAACGTGACACATTATAAGATACAATATTATCAATAGGCAGTTGTTTCCCACTACCGAATTTTACAATTATCTCCGGGGAGGTATTTCGATAATCTCCGTTGGGAAATGCTGCTCCAACTAACGAAAAAAGATAATATCCAAGAAACAAAGAAAGTCCAATAGATACCGTCGAATGGCGGTATCCAGTATACTGCTTCTTCCAACACCAAACCACCACACTCACCGCTACAACACTCCAAAGCATTCCGGCAATCATTCCCGGCGACGCTCCAACCCATAAAAAAGATGAGAGGATATAATAGTAGCAAAGAGAGGATATCCCAAAACTACATGCCACTCTCAATTCTTTCGGAAGCTCTCTACAATATTTTGACAACAACACTTCCCCAGGACAAATAAGTAGAATTGAAAAGAAAAAAAATAAACAAGTAGCATAGACAAGGAGCTCGATAATCAACATTTCATTGCCCCTTGCCTAAACTCATTACTTACTCAAAATGGACGGAAACAGTTTCTCCCGCCGGGGTGGAGAAAAGAGTATTGGTGTTGTTTTTTTTTCGCTCAAGGCGCGAAAAAATCCGATATGCACACGGCACCACAAACAAAGTAAAGAATGTCGAAACAAAGACCCCACCAACCACAGTTACTGACATTGGAATTCTGCTCTCTGCTCCGGGACCAAACGCCATCGCTGGAGGAAGAGCTGCCGCCAGGGTAGCAATCGAAGTCATCAGTATTGGCCGCAAGCGGATTGGCGAGGCTTCTAAAATCGCCTGATCAACATCAAGCCTCTCAACCTCTCTTTTGTGGTTAGTGAATTCAACAAGAAGAATTGAATTCTTTTTTACTATCCCCATCAATAAGATAATGCCGATCATACTAAAGAGATTCAGTGATTGATTAGTCAGGTGAAGCGCGATGAGAGCTCCTGTAAGACTAAAAGGGAGCGCAAGGAGTACCGTAAAGGGATGTATGAAACTATTAAATTGCGACGCAAGAACCATATAGGCAACAATAACGCCCAACCATAATACAAAATAGAGGCTTTGAAAGGATTCAATAAAAGTTTGCGCCCCTCCACCAAGAAACACGCGGTACCCTGTAGGAAGGATTTTTTTAGCAACTTCTTCAGCAACCTTCAGAGCCTCTGCTTGCGATTTACCAGGAGCCACGTTTGCAAAAATCGAAACCGATCGTTCCCGATTTTTTCTTGTAATTGTTTGTAGCGTAGGCACCGTTTCAATCCGCGTAACCTCAGACATCGGGATCAGCTCCCCATGTTGATTTCTTAGTAACAATTGTGAAACATCTGCGGGCTTTGCACGTTCAACACCTTCTAAACGCAGCCTCACATCATACCGTCTTCCATCCTGGGTAAATTTTCCCTGTCGAATTCCACCAATTGCCGCATTGACCGTATCGGCAATGCTCTGCATACTCACACCTCGCGCTGCAGCATCTTCTCGAAGAGGCCACACTCGAACCTCTGGCTGCCCAAGACGATAATCCGTATCCACATCAACAACGAGCCCCGTTTTCTCTAACTGCGCTACGATCTCTTTTGACTTCTCATCAAGAACCTTCCATTCCGGCCCACGAATATTAAACTCAACGGGAAAACCTCTTTGCGCTGTGAACCCTCGAGTAGAGAGATCTTGGAGAAAGACCTTCACTTCGGGAATTGTAGAGAGAGTTTTTCGCACTTCCGCCATTACCTCTGATTGCCGAAGAACGCGCTCCTGCGGAGGAGTCAGAGTAATAAACATCATCGCTGTGTTTACATCTCCGCCACCAAAGCCCCCCACCGCTACAAATACCCGATTAATATCTTTGCGCTGAAAAATTTTCTCTTCGGCTACTTTTACAATATTACTGGTATATTCAAGCGAAGCCCCCACGGGAGCCTGCAACCGAACGATAAAGACACTTTGATCCTGCGCCGGAATGAACTCCTTTCGTAACGACCCTAGAAGCGTTAGCGATAGACCAAATACTGCACATGCGACAATCACTACCAACCATCGAAAGCGTAAACAGTATCGAAGAACGAATCGATATCCATGGGCTACACGCAGAAAAAACCTATTAAGAAACAGAGAAAAACGATTCTCCTCTTCCTTTTCATCAAGAAGCTGCGAGCAACGCATTGGAGTTAAGGTCACAGCTTCAAGAAGTGAGAGTAAAACAGCAGCTGTTATTGTCACACCAAACTGAAAAAAGAACTTCCCAATAATCCCCTTCATGAAAGCGACGGGTAAAAATATAGCGATAACCGCTACGGTTGCTGCAATAGCGGCAAAAAGTATCTCCTCTGCTCCTTCTCGAGAGGCCGTCACGCGATCCTTTCCCAGCGATCGATGCCGATAGATATTTTCTAAAACCATAATCGCATCATCAACAACAATACCAATGGCAAGGGCCAAGCCAAGGATAGTAAAAAAGTTTAGCGTAAACCCCATGAAATAAATAATGGTAAAACTCCCCACAATTGAGGTTGGAATTGAAAGCAGAATGTTGAATGTTGGACGCCAAGAACCTAAAAAAAGCCAACAAACAAGCGCGGTAACAATCGCAGAGAGAAGAAGTGTAAATTCCGTTTCTTCAACTGATTCTTTTACAAAAACAGTGCTATCAAAGTTAATTCCGATTTTTAGATCTTTTGGCAGTGTCGCCGCTACCTCCACCATACGTGCTTTTACTCGGTCACCAACTTCAACAGTATTGGCGCCTCGTTGTTTTCGAATTCCCACCCCCACTCCTGGGGTACCATTAATCCGTGAGATCCTTCGAATATCTGCAAGACCATCCTCAATAAAAGCAACATCCTTAAGACGAATCGTAGAGTTATAAACGGGACGTCCACCACGAGTGGTAATTAACATCTCCCCTACTTCTGCTGCCGAAGTCCCTTCGCCCATCACTCGTAGGTTCAGTTCTTGACGCTCATTCTCTATTCTCCCCGCAGCAGTTTCAATATGCTGTTGCCCAATAGCGTCTCGAACGTCGAGAATCGTCAGTTCATATTTTTTTAGTTTCTCGTTGTTTACCCAAATACGCAGATTTCGCTCAGTAAAACCACCGAGCACCACCTCACCAACTCCTGGAAGTATTTGAAATTGATCCTTGATCGAGAGATCCACATAGGAGATAAGTTCGTGCAGGGAACGATCTCCAGAAACGCCAAGCCACATAATCGGTTGATCTTCGGGGTTTGATTTGCGAATGGTCGGGGGGTCAACATCCAACGGAAGTCGTACCCGGCTAATTGCCGATTGCACCTCTTGGAGCGCCCCATCAATGTCTCTTTTTAGATCAAATTCAATGGTAACGGTTACCTGTCCCTGACGAATCGACGCAGAAACTTCACGAATTCCCTCTACCGAGATAATTGCCTGCTCTAAAGGATCAACTATTTCTGCCTCCATCACATCGGGAGCCGCACCTTCCCACGTCGCACTCACAGAAAGTACTGGGAAGTCAACGTCGGGCATCTGACTAATTCCCAAATTTCGAAAACTAATCGCGCCAAAAAGAATCAAACCGATCATCAGCATCCAGGCAAATACTGGACGTCGTATAGCAATCGCCGGAAGGGAACTCATACGGCGCCCCCAGCGGCAACCTCAAGTCGAATATGACTTACTCGGGTTGACGATTCTGCAGCAATGAACCGTCTTCTTGCTTCCTGAATCGAACGAATTGATTGGAGAACTTCGATATTTGTCACTACCCCAAGCGCATAATCATTTTTTTGTGATTGATAATTTTTTTGTGCCGCATCAAGAAGAGCTGCCAGTGCTTGTACTTGCGCTCTACTTGCATGATAGTCACTAAACGAAACCCTTACCTCTCTTTCCACAATACGTTTTTTTTCTTCAACAGTAATTTGAGCAATACGTTTTCGAGAACGACTTTGCTCAATACGAGCATCGATTGCTCCGCCTTCAAAAAGAGGCAGATCGAATCTCACTATCGCCTCCCAGTCGCGATTAATGTCGGGGTCTTCATAAGGAAATGCAGCCCCTTCAAAATACAACGCGGGCCACTTCTCACGTTCAGCCGCAACAAGCTGCTTTTCTGTTGCGGTAAAACGTTCCTTTGCCGCTTGAAGATCCAGCCGATCTTTTGCACGCTGAAGATATTGTTCGAGATCAGCAACAGTTTCTGTTTTTGTGTTATCAACAAGCTCTAACTTCGAAGAAGGAACACCCGTGAGAAAACTCAGTAACTCTCTCGAAGCAGCGAGCAATTTCTTTGTTTGCTCTTGCAAGGCACGCACTTCTGCTTGGTCCGATTGAGCGGCAAGAATCTCGCTCTCTCGCGACTTCCCAAGCTCAATAAACTTTTTTAGTTCAATAATTCGCTCTTCAATAAGCTCCTCTACGGTTTTTAGAATCTTAAGATCTGCCTCAAAGAGGAGGATCTGAAAGAAAAGATCTCCGACATCAAGAAACAACATCTCTCGTTCCCGCTCTATTTCAAGGTCGCGCGCTTTTGCTTCCAATTGCATTGCACGAGAAATAAGTAGCTCTCTAAATCCAGTAAAAATCGGTTGTTGCACGACCACAGAGGTTTCAAATTGATATTTCTTACGTCCGGAACTTCCCCCTCCATTAACTACTTCATCCTCATTGCTCCCTCCACCTCGTGTTCCAAAATCATCGCTACTGCGAAGTCGCTCCGAACTCATTAGGTGGATACTCGGATACACCGCAGCAACAGCCTCTCGATACTCAGCCTGAGCTAGCTCAGCCTCGGCTGCTCTTACTTTGAGGGTCTCACTTTGCTCCACCGCACGCTGAAAGCACTCCTCAAGTGTCAGCTTCTCATCCGCGCTCACCGAGTCATAAAAAATTATGAAGTGAAAAAACACCAAGGGGAAAATTAGAGCACTACTAAAACGAAAAATCGGCATCTCTTTCATTAATCCATTCTCTACTCTATTGGAGGATTTCTTTACTCTAGGATTTAGCACGAAGTTGTGTCTAGAGGAAAAGGCACGAAGTTCTCGTTTTATATCCTCTCTACTCCCGATCTTCCCACCTACTTTTGGCATTGCGGGCAGTAAAAAGTGCTTCTTCCCTGCTGGGCTATTCTTTGAATCGAAGTTTTACACCTTTTACACGACAAGCCCTCTCGATCGTATGTTTTGAGGAAGTTCTGAAATCGCCCACTTTCTCCGGTAACATTTTGAAAATCAGAAAATGTAGTCCCTGCACAAATAATTGCTTTTTTTAAAACCTTTTGGATCTCTATGAATAATCTTCTTATCTCTCCCTTTGTCAGCGTATCGACCCTCCTCTTTGGAGAAATACTTGCGCCAAAAAGAATCTCTGAAGCATAAATATTTCCAATGCCAACAAGTTTATCCTGGCGCATCAGAAAGTGTTTAATATTTTGCTTACTCCCTCGTAACAAAACAGTAAGCTTCTCTTCTGTGTGTGCCTTGCTAAGCGGATCGATACCAAATCGAGTTATCTCTTCCAAAGAAGAGTATATCTTCATCGTTCCAAATCTTCTGGGATCGATAAACAGCACCCTACCACTGTCAACAAGAAGTGCCGCTCGAAGATGCTTTCTTTTGTCATTGTTATTACTAGACCAGATAAGTCGTCCACTCATGCGAAGATGGATCGCAAAAAACATGGTTTCTTTGGTGTCTCTGCGTCTCAATACTAAAACAACCTGCTTACCGGCGCGAACAACATCAATAATACTCATCCCTTTGAGGGTTGAGTATGTCCTCTGCCGTAGCTTTGAATCGTAGACACGGATATCTTGTAATGTTCTTCTGCGGATATGAGCACGAAGCTCACGTACAACGGTCTCTACCTCTGGAAGTTCAGGCACTCGATCTTCTCCTTATCTTTCTTATAATAAGCCTCTCTCCCGATGTTTGCGCTCCAGTATGCGGTTATTTCGGGTACGAAAAACTAGTAACGGGTACTCCCTGAATAACGGATAGCAGTTGGCATTAAAAATGCAAGGTTAAATTCTGCGGGTTATTTCCACTGGTTAAACTGACATAGGTAAAATCGGTAAGCGGTTAATTACATGAATACATCATCGATAGCTCAAGAGCGAATTAGCAAGACATCTTCAACGATCAATAACAATGCCCAAACTCCTCGATCCTCAAAAGAGGAGGTAGAAGCTTCAGTCGCCACAAAGCTTTTTAAACATACTCTAGAAGCGCTTATTGAGGCAGAATTTGAAAATTTTAGCGCTTCACAGAAAACCTCAACAAATACTCCCAAATACATAAAGCGAAAAATTGGTTTTGAGCTGGGAAAAGTTCTCATTCAAACCCCTCGCGATGCACGAAATACGTTTCGCTCAAAGATCCTTCGTCGTCAACAGTTCTTCTATGGAGACTACTTTGCCCATATCGCCTCACTTTCTTTTCAACAGTCCTCAACACGAAAGCAAGTACTCTCTACCCTTTATGGAGAGTCGATCGCTGACGATTTTCTGGAACAGATAGAAACCTCGCTTAAAAAACAATTTGCACATGCGATGACAACGCTGATCGAAGCTGAGTGCCCCTTACTTTATTTTGGATGTCTCGACTTTGACATTCCACTCGTGGCAATTCCACAAGAGCCGAAACGAGCCGGATTATTTTCACGTTTTTTTGCAAAGCACCATGCACCAGTTTTCTTCCTTACAGCCGATGCGCAGGTAGAAAAGATTACGGTTGGATACTGTCTCTCCTCACATGGTGAGATGAACTTCGAATTACTCGGATTATGGAGAGGAGATCAGAAGACAAAAATTCAATGGGTCGATGTCTGTAAGCAGATTAAAGTTCGAGGCCTTGAAAAAATTGAATATGCGCTTGTTGATGAGAGCGCTGGTCTGATGGGCGCTGTCGTTAAGGCTTTTCCTTTTACACGAGGAGTGTTGTTTAATTGCTATCGGTCAAATCCACAGCAAAAAGTTGCAACTCAGCCTCTCTCACTAAGCGACCTCAACCAGGAGGCTGCTGTTGAGCGAAAAGAAAAGGTTTTGCTTGCAGATCTGCCCGAATCCGAGCGCATCGCCATAGACAATGCTGTTCCTCCGAAAACAATAGAAGCATCTTCAGAAGCCAACAAAGAGCTTGCAACACAGGCTCCTCAAGCAAACATGGAAGAACGCTCCGAAACAAAAGAAACGGAAACTCACAAGATAAAAGAGTTAGAAGAGGTTATTCCTCAATGCCATGGTCTTCCTGTCCTTCCAGAAAGCTCAAGTGCTATTGAAGCCCTCTCTGCTGCTGCTGCGATTGTTACTGACCTAGCTGCGGAGCTTCCACTTCCAGCAGTAACTTGCTCCTTAACACCAGCACCTGAAATAGAGAAAAACTTGCCAGTTTCGAATACCATAATCACCCCAGATGCGGAGGTTCGTCCACTAAAAGAAATTGAGGAGAACATCTCTCTTACAACAAAACCAGCGGAACTAAATAAAGAAACCATCCCTCCGTTCGCATCTCCTTACAAAGAAGAACGTGTTCTTCCGAAGGAGTCTGGATTTCAAGAATTAAAACACAAACGTGGCCATTTCTCATATGCCATCGCATTTTTGGTCCTCATAACTTTAGGATATACAACGTTTAAGCAATGGGGCTCCGCAATGAGCAGAAATCAGACCCCCATCGCCACCCCTTCAAGCGAAAGTTCATTGGCCGCTTCTGATAATCAAATCTCCGATCGTGAACTGATGCTCGTTCTTGCGCTGACTGGCGAAACACGAGAACTTCTTTTAGATGCAATTAAAAAAGCCTCTGAACGAAGAAGTGACGATTTTACAGCGCTCCTTGCTTCCTTGGCGAATCATCGTGATCCGATTGTGCGCATTGCGATTCTCAAAGCTCTTCATTCCGAAGCACACAGAGGAACGCCATTTACGATTGCAGTTTCTCTCAAGCTTCTTGAAGACAAAGATTTTTTAGTTCGAGCATTTGCCGCAAAAAAGCTTAGCGAAGTAAACGCTGTCGAAGTCAAGGATGCCTTGCGCATACGACTGACACAGGAAACTCACCCTGTGGTGCGGGAAGTATTAATCAATAGTTTGTAAAAACCTTTCAAGATATTTCTTGATGTTTTAAGGGAAAGCATTACTCTCGCAAATAATGACAAGTATACCCATTTGGATTTTTCTGAAGATAATCTTGATGGTAGTCTTCAGCCTCGTAGAAGGGTTTTGCTGGTGAGATCTCCGTTACCAGGGGAGATCTCCATTTCTTTGATAATTCAACTTCATCTTTTACTTGCTGGGCAGTTTGTCGCTGTTCCTCAGTAAGGTAAAATATCGCCGAACGATACTGCGTTCCCCGATCATTTCCCTGTTGGTTCAGCGTCGTAGGATCATGGAGCTTGAAAAAGTAGCGAAGAAGTTCTGCATAGGAGAGTTTCTGTGGATCAAAAACGACTTCGATCGACTCAGCATGACCGGTCGATCCCGTTTTAATAATTGCGTAGCTGGGATTTGAAAGATCCCCTCCCGTGTAACCAACTCGTGTGTTAATTACTCCAGGAATTTTTCTAATGATCTCCTCCATTCCCCAAAAACATCCTCCAGCAAGAATTGCTTTCTCTTCTTTTGCAGCCGTCTTAGCTGGTTGTGACTGCGAAGACTGCGCGGAGGAACTAAAGAGTGAAGCATACTGTCCATACCCTTCTTCGATAAGTTTGGCGGCAGGAATAAAACGCAGCGAAGCTGAATTCATGCAATATCGCTTCCCGGTTGGTCCTGGCCCATCATCAAACACATGACCTAAATGGGAATCTCCCTTCTTTGATCGCACCTCGGTGCGGCTCCGAAGAAGGGTGCGATCTTCATGATACACTACATTTTCTTTCTCTAAAGGCTTCATAAAACTCGGCCAGCCAGTTCCAGAATCAAACTTATCAAGGGAACTAAAAAGCGCCTCTCCCGTTACGATATCAACATAGATCCCCTCTTCCTTATTGTTCCAATAGGCGTTGTGAAACGGGCGTTCGGTGCCATCATTCTGAGTAACCTCAAACTGCTCAGAAGTAAGACGTTTTTTTAATTCTTCTAAAGAAGGTTTCTCACACGATGTCATTTCCGTTTGCTCCTCAACTTCTTTGGGGTTCCTCTGGGAATCTTTTCTTACAGGTTCCTCTCCTACAAGCACTACTGGATACATCAAACAGGTCACAATCACTGCAATGACATATCTCGTTATCAGGTTTGATCTTTTCATTAGCGATATTCTCTTTCTAGCTTGTTTTGACGAACCATACTTTCTCTTTGTTCATGCACCCCATTAAATCACTAAGGGAAGCTCTCTTACAACACTTCACCCCAATATTTCATGTCGATTTCCCCCTCTCTTCACATAATTTTCAAACTTGATTGATATACTAAAGACATTAGAAACACTCTTTTGAGGAGAAATTATTATGTCAAAAAGCATACCCCATGTTCTTAAACACTCTTTGTTTTTAAGGATCTCTCTTTTAGGGTTTTTAATCATCCTTTTACAGATACCACTGACCCAAATTGACTGGCTTATCTCTGATCGAAAGAACTCCAAAGAAGAAGCGCAAAGGGAGATTGCGCAACTTGCGGGCGGACGCCAGGTAGTGATCGGTCCGGTTATTTCAGTCCCCTATACAAAACACGGGATAACAAACAACGGGGAACCACACAGTGAAAAGCGATACCTCTAAATTCCCTGTTTATTCAGTAATTTTACAACGATCGTCACTGACAAGACTACAGGAATGCTTGCTCTCTCCTTGCTCAATTTGTACCGTTACATGTCCGATCCCAAACTGATTGTGAAGCTCTTTTTCTATTTGAAGGAGGAGCTGATCATTTTGCTCAAGCTGTGGGCAAACAAGATGTGCCGTAAGGGCAGTTTCTGTGGTGCTCATTGCCCAGACATGGAGATCATGGATTTCTTTTACTTCAGGAAGACTGGTCAGATAATTTTTTACCGCGATAAGATCAATACCACGGGGCACGGCATCAAATAAAAGACTAATTGATTCCAGGAGCAAGTGCCATGTTCCAACGAGAATAACGACAACCACAACTAAGGTCAGCGTGGAGTCAAGCCAGTACCAACCGGTGTTTAGAATTATAACTCCACCACAGACCACTGCAACAGACACCATCGCATCAGCAAGCATATGAAGAAATGCAGCGCGAATGTTCATATCGCTCTTTCGGCCCTTTGCAAACAAAAAGGCGGTAAGTGAGTTAATGATAATTCCAATTGCCGCAACCCAGACCATCACGCCACCTTCTACCGGAACGGGCTCAACAAGACGCTCTACTGCTTCCCAGGCAATTGCGCCAATCGCACAAAAAAGAAGCACTGCATTAAGAAGTGCTGCAATTATCGAAGAGCGTCTCAATCCATAGGTATGGCGCGTCGTTGGTCGGGTGCGCGCAAGGAGTATCGCTCCCCAAGCCAAGAACAAACTCAATACATCGCTGAGATTATGCCCAGCATCGGCAAGAAGTGATAAGGAGTGTGAAAGAAACCCATAAAAAGCCTCTAGGAAAACAAAACAGAGGTTAAGGGTAATACCCACAGCAAACGCTCGACCGTAGGAGTGGGGACGATGGGAATGGGCATGTTGATGCATGGACGTTCGTCGAGCCTTCTTCGTTTATTAGTAAATCAAATTTCAACTTTGAACAATTAGCTTTGAGTTCAGAGATGCATAGCGTATTTTTCAACTCTTTACGTATTCAAAAAATATAAATAGTGCTTGCCATCTGATAAGAAGATTGTTAAGAGCATAGACATGATTCAATCGCTTAGAAATTTTACCTCCCTCACTTCTCTTTTTACCCTTACGCTTTTTCGCGCGTAAGCGCGACATATATTCTCTCTTCCTACATTTTTAATATTTCACCATCAAAAAAAAGTTTCTTGATTTTTACACATCAAGAAACTCTATCTGGGTAGACAGGTATTGTCTGCATCGAAACCTTTTTATCAAAAAGTTGATTAAAAAGTTGCGGTGCAGATGCTGAAAAATGTTCGTAGTTGAAGGTTACTATGAAAAGAAAGGAGAACGCGATGCTACTAGGTACCACCGATTCTGGACGTTCCTCTGTCGCAGTTAGGTTCCCTCAAAAAAGGGGGATTACAAACCGCGTTCTTTCACACAATGGGAATGCGGTTGGAATGGTCTCAAAAGCATTGGGGCAGGTATGTTTCTGGTTAAGAAAGCTCAATGATGAAGAGTATCGTGTGACGCTTGAGATATTGGAATCACTCCGGTTTGTTTTCCCAGCTACGCTGCGAGAGCTCGGAGTGTGGAGTAAAACTGAAGTTCTCAAGAAACTTTTGAGTATAATACTCAAAGAGCAACAAGCGAAGCTTCAATTAGCTCCTCAAAATTCTTCCCGGGAGAAACTCTGTTTGGCATTGGAACAAGCAGGAGCGCACCTCTCCCAGGCAACCACACAAGCAACAGCTGTTTATCGCTTCCTCACATTCGGTGCGTTCCCAGAAACAGACATCCCCCCTCCCAGTGGCTAAATGTCCTCATGCCAGTTTCCGTGGAGTGATGTAGATGTTTTCCTTTCCTCTTCAAGCGTTTTTTAAAGGAAAAGCATCTGCATCACTCCCATTCATTCTTGCTCTTTTGTGAAAATCTGTGTCGTCCGCAGGTGACTCATGTATAGTTCTTTAAAAAGAAGAGCACCAAAGAAGTGTGCAGCAGAGAACTGTTTAAATTTGTGTGTCAAAAATAATCAATGACTCTTATTAAGGAATTTTCACGATCGAGTCGGTTCTCCTATCAATGCAACCGATGCGCTCGGTGTTGTATTGGTCGTCAAATCTCTTTAAATCCTTATGAGATCTGCCGCCTCGCACAGAATAAAGGACTCTCCACTACTAAGTTTATCGCCGACTATATTAACGTGGAAACGATGTCGCTTCGTCACCACCCCGATGGCAGTTGTCTGCTGCTTACAGAATCTCAATGCGGCGTTTATGAGGATCGTCCTCTTGCCTGTCGACTCTATCCTTTAGGTCGAAGAAAATCAGTTTCGGGAGCAGAGACCTTTGAAGCAATTCCACCCGATCCACAAACAAAGGGAATTTACAGTGATACAGGCACGGTTGGAGATTTTCTCCACCAGCAAGAAGTCAACTCTCATCTTCTGTTTGCAGACAGATATCTCCACTTTTATGCGAAATTGCTTGAGTACTTCTTACAAAAAGATCCCCCGACTATTCACGATCTCATCATAGAGAACTTCCCTGTTCTCTATCAACTCCGTGCAAACAAAACACGACTTTCTCTCCTGAATCCCACCTTTGATATTGATAAGACTCTTAAACTTTTCTGCGAGAAAAATAAGGTTACAACTCCTGAAACGATCGAAGAGCGAGCCCTCCTTCATCTCCAAGCGTTAGAGAATTGGCTTGAAGAGTTAAAGAATGCTTAAAGTGACTAACCCTGTCGTTGCGAGCGAAGCGAAGCAATGACAGGTTTTTTGCCATAGCCAGAACGGCTATAAGATCAAAAAACTCGATAAATCCCCTTCAAATAACCC
>CAZDIO010000142.1:0-7883 GCA_964505555.1 uncultured Bdellovibrionales bacterium | reverse complement strand
CTGCATCTAAAATGGAACCGCTCTAGATGAAGAATAATATTTGCTGTAAGTTCATTCTCTTCTTTTGTAAGTCTAACAAGTTTCTCAACAAGTACTTTATCCGAGAGTATCTCTAACTGAATGTTCATCTCTTTATCTCCTTGCTGGCACTAGCTGGAACGCAACTTCGGAGAAATTCTGGCGTCAGAATTTCTTCCGGCGAAAATCTCGCTACCTAGTATACAAAAAACCTTCACTCACCCTGGGAGGTCGATGGTACGCATGCCCCCGCCCCACTCTCCTTCGATTTAGAAGGTTTTGATACGGCGTCTTAAACTGATTTTCCCGCTATCCATCCAGTGGTCCATGCGCTCTGAAAGTTGTAGCCACCCGTGATTCCATCGATGTTGAGAATTTCTCCTGCAAAATAAAGCCCCGAACATAATTTACTTTCCATCGTTCGAAAGTCGACCTCGGAAAGAGAAACTCCGCCGCAGGTAACAAATTCTTCCTTAAAAACTCCTTTTCCTGTAATTCGAAATGAACTTGATTTTAGCATCTGTACAAGTTGTCGAAGCTGAGTTTTGTTAAGGGAATGCCATGTCGTGTCATTTTTTACTGAGCAAGCTTGAGTAAGGTTTTGCCAAAGCCTTTTTGGTAATACAACCGCCGGATCGCTTGTGACCTGTCGCTTAGAGAAGCGCTCCTTGTGCTCGGAGATACGAACCGTAAGCTCTTCATGATTCCTCTGCGGGGCCCAATCAACAAGTAACTCAGCTTGATAGTTATGATGAGCAAGTTGCGGAGCACCCCAAGCAGAAAGTCGAAGAACCGATGGTCCTGAAAGACCCCAGTGGGTTACGAGCAGAGGTCCTTTCTCTTTTAGATCTTTCTCGCCAGGAATCCTCAGAGTAAGGGCTGCTTCCGAGACACTGATGCCGGAGAGATCTTGAAGTCGAGAGTCTGGCACTTCAAAAGTAAATAGCGAAGGAACACACTCCTCGATCTGATGCCCAAGAGAGCGCGCGATTTGGTATCCGGTCGGGGTACTACCGGTTGTCAAAATCACGGCGTCAAACTCTATACTGCTTTGTTCGTGCGGAGATTTTATTGTTACTTGAAAGCGGGGAGCATTGTCTGAAAGTCGTTCGATGCGAGTTGCCTTAGTTTGCAGTAAGAGCTGAACGCCAGCTTTTTCTCTTGCAGTTTCTAAACACGAAATGATCGTCTCTGAAGAATCCGTTACCGGAAACATCCGGCCATCCTCTTCTGCTTTAAGTTTTACCCCCCTTGATTCAAACCAGGAGACAGTATCTTCAGCTTGAAAACGCGAAAAAGCACTAGAGAGTTCTTTTTCGCCACGGGGATATGCCTTACTAAACTCACGGGGATCGTAGCAATGATGGGTAACGTTACAGCGTCCCCCACCAGAGATCTCAACTTTTCGAAGTGGCCGTGTGCCTGACTCACTCAGTACTACCTGTCGACCTTTTGTCGCTTCTCCCGCAGTAATCGCTGCAAAATATCCCGCAGCACCGCCTCCCACGACTAATACACTTCCACTCTTCATCCACTGCCCTGGTCTTTTCTCTCCCGATTTCCCTTCGCACCTCTCTATACTATAGTTGCTTGAGCAGATGAAGAGACCATATCAGATCAGTAAACCTGTTGATCTCTGTTTAATTGTAAAAGCCTTGCTATGTATAAAGAGGTTGAAATTCGCATTCCGCCGGAGATGCTTCATGGAGACTCCTTCCAACGCGAAGCCATCGCCAAAGCACTCAATCTCTCATCCGAAGAGATTAAAGACTACGTGCTCATTCGCCGTTCAATAGATGCGCGTGGCAAGCGGGTAGTATTCGTGTTGCGCTTTCGGGTGAGTCTCGGAGAACCTCTTTCTTCATTAGAGCCATTTTCTTTGAGATTAAAAAACGTTCAGGCGAGTGAGCCAGCAATAATTGTGGGCTTTGGTCCTGCAGGAATGTTTGCTGCGTTGAGGCTGATTGAGCTTGGGATTAAGCCAATTATTTTGGAGCGAGGAAAAGCCGTGAGAGAACGGCGACGTGATATCGCGGCGATTAATAAACTTGGAGTTGTAAATCCAAACAGCAACTACTGTTTCGGAGAGGGCGGTGCAGGGACTTTTTCAGATGGGAAGCTCTATACCCGTTCTACCAAGCGAGGCTCTGTTGAACGCATTCTTAATATTTTTGTTGCCCATGGGGCCGATCCCGATATTTTAATTGATGCCCATCCTCATATCGGAACGAATCGACTCCCCGAAGTAGTTCAAGCGATTCGTAAAACTATCGTCGAGCACGGTGGGGAGATTCACTTTGAAACGATGATGAGTGAAATTGTAAGAGACTCAAGTGGCACGATCGGAGTTCAGCTTGAGGATCAACGGCAGATTAAGGCAAGAGCAGTCGTCCTTGCTACCGGCCACTCCTCTCGCGAAGTATTTCGGCTGCTCGATGGGAGTGGCATTACTATTGAAGCAAAACCTTTTGCGGTTGGCGTTCGAGTTGAACATCCGCAGCAGGTTATCGACGAAATTCAGTACCACACAAAATATCGCCACGAAGAGCTTCCGGCAGCGGCGTACTCATTTGTCAGTCAGTGCAGTGGACGTGGAGTATTTTCTTTTTGTATGTGTCCAGGCGGGATCATCTGTCCTTCGGCAACATCGGGAAACGAAGTAGTAGTGAACGGTTGGTCTCCATCTAAACGAAATTCCTACTTTGCAAATTCAGGAGTTGTTGTTGAGGTAGGCAAGGATGACTTTATCGAGGCTGGTTTGGTAGGCGCACATTTAGAAAAAAGCAGAGTTTCTGAAGCCCTTGCAGGAGTGATCTTTCAAGAAACTCTAGAACAGCGCGCATGCATTCAAGGCGGTGGAGATCAGGTTGCGCCTGCGCAACGACTTACAGACTTTATTCGTGGCCAAACATCACAAACTCTCCCACCATGCTCCTACCTTCCCGGCGTTTCTTCAAGGAATCTAGGCGAGCTGTTTCCAAGACAGATGTTTGAGCGTCTCACACAAGGGTTTCAAAACTTCGGAAAAAAACATAAAGGATACCTAACAAATGAGGCGATCGTTGTTGCGATTGAATCACGCACATCATCTCCGGTTCGGATCCCCCGCGATAAACTCTCTGGGATGCATCCTGAAGTGCCAGGGCTTTTCCCAACTGGCGAGGGAGCGGGGTATGCTGGTGGCATTATGTCTGCGGCGATGGATGGAGAGAGGATGGCTTACGCAGTAAGTGAGTTTTATCGGGTCAAGGGGATCTCCCACGAGAATTAAATCAAGTGCTTTTGCAGAACGATGTTATATTAAAGGAGTACTCTCACTCACCTATCTAGAAATAGATTTGGTTTGTTTTTGTACAATGTCGCTCCTTGGGTTCAGGCAGCCTGCATATATTCGCACCACCAATGATAGCCACCACCACCAGGAACGTCGTCATCGTCACATGCAAATCCCGGAACTCCTCCGCGATCGATGCAATAATCATCCATCATTGACTTATTCTCCATACAACACGGACAAGCCGCAAGTGCAGAGGTAGTGTGAAAGAGCACTCCTCCCACTGTAAAAGCTATCGTTCCCAGGATCGTAAAAAGATGATTGTTTGAAATATTTCGCATTTTAAACCTCTTCTGTTCAACATCGAACTTATCGTTTAACCTTTCTCTCTGTAGTTATGGTGAGAGTTGGAAAAATGTTGTTGCTCTTTCTTCCGAGGCCTCCAATAGGCATTTCCTAGGAGCGATATAAATCCTTAAACGGTCGAATATGCGGATTTTTTGGAAAGTGGCGCTGTTTATCGCAGTGGGATGGGGATTACGAGCTTGGTTCGATTTGAGGTGTCTTTCTGTAACGTATAAGAAATGGCCGTGTTTTTCTCGTTCTGCTGAGATGCGGCGGTCGATTCAGTTTCGAAACCGCCGATCTCGGCATCGTAACAGAAGTGTTATGCTGTTTTGACGCCTCGATAAATCCGCCAAAGAGGAATGCCTGGAGGATAGCGAAAGCGAAGGCTCCATTCGCGCGTCGGGATAACGTCCCAAGTTTGCTCCAGTGCAAAGTCTGCGATCGAGAGAAAGGTTGGGATTACATCCTCGCCACGTAGGTAGCGTTCCGGGGCATTGGGGATGCCCAAGTCAATCGTTTCACTACGCAGGAGATCTCGCTCCAGAAGTGAGGATTCTCTTATCAGCACATTTTGTGTCGTGTGGTGTGATACCGCAACGTAGATCAAACCGGCGTTTTGAATGATCTCT
This sequence comes from uncultured Bdellovibrionales bacterium, assembly GCA_964505555.1. Taxonomy (GTDB): domain Bacteria; phylum Bdellovibrionota_C; class UBA2361; order SZUA-149; family CAZDIO01; genus CAZDIO01. Next base: position 3,614 of record CAZDIO010000142.1, on the reverse strand, counting down.
TGCAACTGCTTGAATGTGTCCAATACTTCGGTGTTATTCAAACTGCCGAGTGCACGAAGGATAGTGAGACAACTCACAGAATTCGGAGCAAATGGAAGATCGTCTGGAAGACAATGCTCAATCTTCGTTACCGGACCTTGGTACTCAATTGGGTTGCCATTTATATAGACGCCAAAGTCCTTCAGTGAGCGATCTGTAGCGATGACCTTCGCACCGGGCATTTGAGATGCAAGGAAAAGCGGAAGATAGCCCGATCCCGTAGCCAAGTCCACGATACAGGGAGCCTTTCCGAAGCGAGCACGTTGTGCAAGTACATCGGAGCCTACAATTTCATTTACGGTGTTTTGAATGAGCCAGTCGGACGAGATGACCGCTGGCGGGGGGATGAAAGGCCTTTTACCGCCATTCTTTGCGCCCATACTCGTTCTCCTTTTTAACCTAAAGATAAACCTGTTCAAACTGAACGACCGACCAGCAAAAAAGCGCTACGCCTTTTTGCTGGTGCAGGTTCGATAACTTCTACTCGAAACTATTATTATATTTAGGAGAAAATGGTCTGTTAAGCTGTGACCCAGAGGGTTAGAGATTATATCCTAAGCTTCTCCTTAAGAAAAGAGGTGTGGTGGTTAAAGTAAGCACCATTCGTCCTAGATGCTTATTTTTTATTTAACGCAGAGGATTCGCAGAGAGCACAGAGGAACGCAGAGGAGGATAAATTAATCTCTCCTCCTCGGTGTTTCTTTGCGTTCTCTGTGAATCCTCTGCGTTATATAATTAAGGCGTAACGTAACGTCATGCCCTAACAATCCCGGTTTCCTAATTCCCCGGGAAGGAGAGCGTATAGTCAGAAAGGCGGCTGACATCGTTTCGTATTACCAGTCCAGTCACTCCCTTACTGTCAACAACCACCGTTCCGTAAGTATTTGCTGGTGGTGTCAATTTAATACGCTTTGTTCCTTGCGCATCAAGTTTTACCGTAAAGCGCTTAAGGAGTTGGGCATTGTAGTTAAGAAGTTTCACCTCGGCACTTATTGAATGGTCGGTAGTGTTTGTCATCTCCAAGGTGTTTTGATTGCCGATGTAGCTATTAAATTGCGAACGTTGCACCGATCCGCCCTGTTCAAGAAATGACGGCGCGTAGGCAAAGAGTAAAGACTTTGAAGGGGCAAAGCGATAAACAAGGGTGCGCGCTGCTATGGATTCTGGTGGTCCAGATACCTCTGCAGAGCCACTGACACCGGCAACAAGTGCATTTCCAGTGATCACAATATGTCGACTGCCTTTTTTAGGAATAAACACATTCTTGCTCATCACCGTAGCGCCGTTTCCGCTAAACACTCGAAATGGTGCGTTGACGTTAGCATTTGATGCGTTAATCAGTTCGACGATCGCATATTCATTAGCGGTTGTAGAGAGTTTGCCAATCGTTGGCACACCCGTTGCTTGACGATTTGGAATAGCAAACGCTGTCCAGAAGTTACCATCAACCACAAATGGACCTTCATACACGTAGCGGCTTGACTCCAGATAATACTTGCTCGTAAGGTTTGCAGGGATGAATTCCGCAAGTCCGACTGCACGCTGTTTCAGAGGCTCATGAGCAGGAAAGTCGTACCTTCCTCCATCTGGAAGCGATACTTTATGTTTGCCAACTTGCTTGCCCTGGGTATCGTAGTAATAGAGAGTTCCTACTAACCTTTTTCCATCGCGAGGTGTTGCGTCTGTAAGACGGACCCAGTTTGCAACCATGGATCCAGGAATTGTGTTTGTTCCCAGCGAGTTGGTATTTAAGGACACCGTACTTTTTCCCGTAATCGGATTAGTCAGCGCATAGTAAAGGGCGTAATCCAATTTAGTTGTTGGACTAAGGCCTTTCAGTGGAGAGCCCTTTACGTAGTGTTCTTTATAAAGTGTTAATCCTCCGCTCCAGAGTCCAGCTTTGGTTGCGTCGGTATAAACACACGCCGTTCCGTACGAGTCGCGCTTAAGACCAAGTTCATTAACGATGAGATCTCGTCTTGCTTCCGGTGGCAACTTAATTTTAAGTGACTTTTGAAGTTTCCCAGAGAGATCGCGATACTCAACACGCGCTTTGAGTGAGGTCTTGATCTGATGGTTGATGATTGTTAGCACGTTTGTCTGTCCGAAAAATCCATTTGGTCCCGCACAGGCGTTTGCTGAAAGTCGCTCTTTGAAGCTTCCGCGATCACAGCCATCGGTGCCGTCTTCAATCTCAACGCAATTTGAGACCCCATCATGATCCTCGTCGAGGTCAGGATAGCCGTCGTAGCATCGACCGGTACACTCATTTCCTGGGACATCGATGCAGTCAATAATGCCGTTTGCATTCGCATCAGCATCCGCAGCTCCGCATCCACACACTCCAGGGGAAACTTTTGTTGCATCGTTTGGACACTGATCGGAGCAATCAGCGACGTGGTCACCATCACTGTCAGCATCGGAACTTCCACAACCACAAGTGCCGGGGGTAACTTTCGTGCGATCAAGAGGGCACTGATCAACGCAGTTTGCTACGCCATCTCCATCACTGTCTGTATCCGGCACGCCGCAACCGCAGATACCAGGGGATTGCTTGTTTGGATCGTTTGCGCAAACATACTTAAGCGTTGCTTTAAATTGTTCAGCGGTATTGCCTCCATCGGCGTGAAGGGTTGCAAAATCTACTTGAAGGAAAAGATAAGGCTGGTTGGTGAGATTCGCAATCGCGGATAGATTAGAAAAAACGATTGATTGAGTACTGGTGTTACCGGTAACTGAATAGTCGGCGGTATCGTCACTGGTGCTATCAATGACCTGTGTGCTTCCATTTGGTCCAGTGATTCGTATTGTTTCCCGAAGGATCGTATTGTCGTTTGCCCCATTGAGATCGAGATCGTCAAAATTAAAGGTGAGCTGAGGAACTGAGTTCCCCGTTGCGGGGGTGAGGGGACCAAAGGCGAGATACATCCTGAGATTTCCACCAGGAGACCCTGAATCTGTCACCGTTCCAACGGTGCCATTGCCACTTACGGCATAGACTCCGCTTGCAGAAGCAGTAAACGGAATGAAATACTTGATAGAACCATCAGGGTTGACCAAACCTACCTTCTCCGTTGAACCCGAGGCTTTTACAGGAAAGCCCACGACATCGGCCGAAGCCGTTTGATGGCAGAGTATTTGATGACAGAGTGAGAGGGTGACAAAAAATAAAGCGATGTGTTTGATAGAAAGAACCGAATATTTCATAAAACCTAACGTGTATAAATTACCAAAAAATTGAAAGATGCTTTTTATGGGCTGTTTTCCCAGAAATCAGCCGCAAGGTGGATCTCCATTCTTACCTGTGCACGCTACAGTCAGAGATCTGGGATCTTTTGCTTCAGATTATTTTGCAAATTCGATCGGAATAACCGGGACAAGGATCTGGTTTGGCCTAGAAGAGTTTAGAAAATACAGATACGGGTAGGGCGATGCGACCTTAGTGTCGCCGCTTTTGCGGGGATGATATTAAGATCCGCAGAGTTAAAACCTTTGACAAAATGAACAATCCATTCCCCTGTCGTGGGGGGGGGGGGGGGGGGGTCGGGACGTATAGATAAATATATATATTTATT
>CAZDIO010000141.1:0-12975 GCA_964505555.1 uncultured Bdellovibrionales bacterium | reverse complement strand
TGCTTCGCTTCGCTCGCAACGACAGGAATTAGAGTATCATTTTGTTAGAGAGAGTAAGTCTAAGTTCGGGAGTGACTTTTGCGGTGAATCGTTTTGGTAATCGACATGCTGAAGCAGTTCCTTTCTTTATAGGGATTCTGTTTTCTCTTATCTCTCATCTCCTTGGGGTGATTTTATTCCTCGCATTGGTTGAGCAACGAGAAGCAGCGGCAACGAGAGCACCTGAGGTTTTTAGTGTAACCTTAGAGGGGGGGGAGGTGCTTGGTGGAACTTCTCAGGCTCCAAAGCCAAACCTCAAAGAGGATAAAAAAGTCCTCCCCCATGTTCCTCGAGAGGAAGAATCGAAGGCAGAGGAGTCTACAGAGAAAAAGGAAGCCGAAAAGAAACTAGAGACCCCCTCCGTTGTAGAAGATCCACAAAAGATCCTTGAAGAGCGGAAGCGAAAAGAGGAAGCGGAGAAAAAAAAGGTAGAACTTGAAAAAAAGAAGATAGAAGAAGAGAAAAAGAAAAAAGAAGAGGCTAAAAAGAAAGCAGACGAAGCAAAGAAGAAAAAGGAGGAACTTGCCAAAAAGGAGCAAGAGAGAAAGCTTCGCAATAAAAAACTTCAGGATGCAATAAAAAATGCAGCCCGCCGCTATGAAGGGGAGTCTGCCGATGCTGGTGGGACTGGATTTGGTGCTGCTCGGCTCGGGGGGAAGGGAATGGGCGGGGGAACGCTTCAAAGTGCGGAGTTTATCGCCTATCAGAGCGAGCTAAAACGACACATTAAGAGCGGTTGGCATATTCTTCCTGGGAAAGACAAATTGCGGGCTCAGGTACTCTTAAGTATGCTTCCTGATGGTACCGTAAGGAATGCAGAAGTGGTAGGGAGTTCTGGAAGTGCTCCATTTGATGAATCAGCGCTTCGTGCCGTCTATAAAGCGTCGCCACTTCCAGTGCCCCCTCAAGGGTTGTATGAACAGTTTCGTGAGGTGCGAATAACGTTTGATTCGGAGGAGAGGGATTAAAGTTTGTAAGGATCACTAGAAATTTACCACAGAGGACACAGGGGACGCAGAAAAAAGCCTCCTCTATGTCCTCTGCGGTAAGATAAATTTCAAAACAAGGGAGAAAATGATGCGAGTAGTTTTTTGTTTGACGTTTGCGGTGTTAATTTTTGCAGAGAATGTCGTTCAGGCACAGACGGACTTGCATATCTCTGGACCACAGGCAGGGTTTCCTATTGCTATACCAAAGCTGTGTGCGCTTGATGTTGGGAGTGAAACTGCTTACGTTGAAAAAATTCCAGAACAGATCTCCAAAAATCTTCAACTTACAGGACTCTTTCGACTCCTTGATCCTTCAAGTTTTGTAGAGACCCCCGGCAAATGTAGTGCAACGTCGGAATTTGCTTTTTCTGATTGGTCAGTCATTGGAGCTGATTGGTTAGTTCGAGGAGAGGTGACTGCGATCGGAGATGATCAGTTTACGGCTCGACTCTATCTTCATGATATCGTCAATAAAAAAGCAGTGTTGGGAAAGCAATATAATGCGCCAAACCGTGATCTGAAGCTTGTTGCCGATAAGTTTTCAAACGATATCCTTGAGCTTTTTACGGGTTCAAAAGGCATTTTTGGAACGAAAATAGTGTATGTCTCTAAGGTTGGTCGATTTAAAGAATTGTTTATTGTCGATATTGACGGATCAAATCCCCGACAACTCACTCAAGACCGAGGACTTGCGCTCTCCCCGGCGTGGTCACCTGCTGGAGATAGGATTCTTTTTACCTCCTATCGAACAAAACAACCGGAGCTTTATGTGATCTCCCCAAATGGTGGAAACCCGACGCAGATAACAAAACGTCCCGGACTTGAGCTTGGTGCTGAGTTTGCCCCAGATGGAAAATCGATCTTGTCTTCAGCGAGTATCGCCGGAGATTCTCACTTGGTGTATTTTGATTTTCGAGGTTCAATTCTTCAGCAAGTCACCCATGGCCCATCGCTCAACGTTTCTCCGAGTTACTCACCAGATGGGCGGAGCATTGCTTTTTGTTCTAGTCGATCGGGGGGGCCACAAATTTATGTTATGGATCCTCTTGGTGGAGAGGCAAAACGGATTAGCTTTACAACAAGTAACTATTGTACCTCGCCTGCTTGGTCTCCACGGTCGGAAAAAGGTGATGAGAAGATAGCTTTTGTCTGTCGGTATGATGGAGGGTTTAATCTTTTTATTTCAAATCCGGATGGGCGCAATGTCTCTCAGCTAACCTTTGCTGGAAACAACGAGGACCCCAGCTGGTCTCCTGACGGCAATTTCCTAGCATATAGCTCAAGTGTCGGTGGTGCGCGGAATATCTACATCCTCTCTCTTCTTAGCGGAGCTACTAAGCAGGTAACTTTTTCCAGAACAGAAAGCTCACAACCAGCCTGGTCTAACCCGATCGAATAGCAGTTTTTGGTAATATTTTACTATGCAAAGAGTCTTTTCTTAATAAGTTACTATCTAAGATGAGGAGTTTGGAAGCTGTTAATTCCATTTCTTAGGAAACGCTCGAATTATCGATGTGGTTCTTGAAGTTTGCTGCTTTCAAAACTTGTGGCGTAGCTGATGAGTTTCGCAGTAAGATGTTCAGGCTGTAATGGGTAGAAGTTTGGTTACCTGTAATTTAAGTAAATGAGCTTAGTGATTTATTAGTCATCATCGAAGGGAGGAAGTGATGCGTGGTTTGAGATTTTTTTGCATATTTGTATTATTGATTAGCGTAGCGGCTTGTTCAAAATCAGGTCGTGGTGGAAAAGGTATGGGAGAAGGCGATGGTGGAAACATTCCACTTGCGCGACCGGGTTCTGAAATGCCCGATGTTAATTTTGACTTTGATTCATCCGCTTTAGACGAACAAGCAAAAGGGACTCTCCGGAACAATGCCCGTTGGATGCTCGATAATCCTGGACAAAACGTTGTGGTTGAAGGTCATTGTGACGAACGAGGAACAGCTGAATATAACTTAGCGTTAGGGGAGCGTCGTGCGCGATCTGCTTATGACTTTTTGCGAACCCTTGGAGTGAAGGGTGAACGGATGAGCACGATTAGCTACGGCAAGGAGCTTCCACTCGATCCAGGTCATAATGAAGCCGCATGGGAGAAGAACCGAAGAGCACATTTTTCTCTTCGTAAATAATTATCGACCAAGGCGTCTTTGAGATGTAAGCGGGGAAGAACATCTGGGAAACCAGTTGTTTCTTCCCCGTTCGATTTTTCCGGTGCTAGAATGCGAGATTATGCGGGCCTAGAGGTGCTTCTTCTCCGTATGGATCGTAGACATTTCCTCGGACTTAGCATTATACTCTGAGCTGGAAATGGGGCTGCTTATTGACGATGGCAAGCGCTTCCCTGGAGAGGTTTGAGCGGTGCTGGGGAGAAGTTAAGGAATAAAATAACAAATAGATTAAAATATGAGAACGGTAAGATCATACATACTGTGTCCTCTCCTGATAATTTTTTTTCTGCAATGTGGCTGTAGTGGAGGAAAACTCAACACTCTTGAAGCAGCAAATAAATCTACAGGTAAAAATATTGAAGAGATTCGCTCAACTCAGGCTGAGCATGGAACCGAGCTTGCTGAAATTCGCGTAGAGCTTCAGCAGTTGCGAGGGAAGATAGAAGAGCTTCAGCATACTGCTACAGGAAAAACAGAACAGCTTGAGCGAACATTAGAGCAGTTTGGTTCTCGTGTTCCACCTCCCGAGGGGGTTCCAGCACAGCTCTTGAATCGAGATGAAGAACAAATTGCAAAAAACACCGGTGATGCCGCTGATATGTATCGACGAGCACTTCGCCAATTGCGCATTGGGGATTTCTCAGGAGCTGCCACAGCGTTTACCGAGTTTGTGAGTCGGTACGGAGATACGGCGTACTCAGACAATGCACTGTTTTTTAGTGGTATTTGCTATGAAAAGCTTGGAGAATATGACAAAGCGATCCTTGCCTATAACGATGTGCTTCAAAAATATCCTGCTGAAGATATGGTGCCCGCTGCATTGTTTCGGCTTGGAGAGTCCTTTGCAAAGGTGGGGTCAACAAATGATGCGGTGCTTACCTTTGACAAACTTGTTGATGAATTTCCACGAAGCGAATACTCGCAAGAAGCAACCAAGCGTCGAGCAGAACTAAAGCGAAGTGCAAGTCGCGGCACTCAACGAAAGAAATAACGCCAAAAAACCAAGGTGTAGAGACTCACAGCAATCGCACCATGGAATGCACAGGAATCGTTGTAGATTAAAATAATCGTGCTTATTCGCTCCCTGAAGACTTGGTCTCATCCCTCGATACGAAAAGAGTTCCATTTAAACACAATGGTGGGTGTTACTGTGGGCAATTTTGATGGAATGCATCTTGGCCATCAAACGTTGATAGAGACTCTTCTTCAAGAAGTTCAGTCATGTGCAGGAAGGAGGCGGAAGGTGCTTTTTTCCTTCTATCCACATCCAGCGACGGTATTAAGACCAGAAGCAAGTAGCAGTTCTCCTCTGATGCCCGTGCGAGAGAAGTATGAATTTGCAAGAGCACAAGGGTGCGATCTGATGTTTTCCCCACATTTCACCAGGGCATTTTCTATGCTTACTCCGGAAGAGTTTGTTTCCCAGTATTTTGTGAAAGCGCTTCAGGCGAAAGTGATTGTGGTGGGATACGATTGGAAATTTGGAAAAAGTCGTAGTGGCGATACCGATCTTCTTCAGGAGATGGGAAAGAAATGGGGGTTTAAAGTGGTTGTTGTTTCTCCGGTAATGGTTCATGGGGTGAGAGTAAGTACTAGCGCGGTGAAAGCAGCTCTTGAGTCAGGAGATCTCGGGCAGGTTCGCGCCTTATTAGGAAGGGAATTTTCTATTTCTGGAAAAGTTTGTCATGGGGATCAACGGGGAAGAACGTTGGGGTTTCCAACGGCAAATATTGATGAAAACCGGGTTCTTCCTAAAAATGGAGTGTATGTTACCCGAGTAGAGGTTGATTCGAAGTGGTATCCTTCGGTAACAAATGTTGGGGTGCGGCCTACGTTTGGTGGTAGTGGGCGGCGACTGGTTGAGGTACATTTACTCGAGGGGCTTCATTGGAATCTTTATCGGAAGCGAATCACCGTTCAGTTTGTTGAGCGGCTCCGAGATGAACTTACGTTTTCCTCAGTTTCAGAACTTAAAGATGCAATCACGGAAGATGTGAAGAGGTCTCGAGAAGTTCTAGAGGTGTAGAATTAGTAAGATAAAAATAAAGCCGAACATTCCGGTAAAAAAAGAACTTAGTCCGGAATCAGTGCCACCCAAAGAAACTGGGTATGCACTCGTGGTGGGAACCTCTGAGGTGGGAAAGCGCCTCGATAAAGTGGTATTTTCATTTTTAGAAAACCAAACATCTCTTGTCGGGCTTTCACGTTCTCGAATTGCTCGTTGGATAGAAGAGGGCAGTGTGTTTTTAGGTAGTAAGCCGATCACCAAGGTGGCGTATCAGCTCCGCCTTGGTGAGAAAATCGGGATTTTTGTTCCAAGTCCTAAACCGTCTCGGCTTATCTCTGATTCAAGTATTAAGCTCGATGTTATTTATGAAGACGCACAGATTCTTGTTATTAATAAACCTGCTGGATTGGTTGTCCATCCGGGTGCGGGACAGCAAGAGGGAACTCTCGTCCATGCACTTCTCTCCCGGTTGGGCGATGACTTTACTGGAGTGGGAGATGAGCTTCGTCCCGGTATTGTTCACCGCTTAGATAAAAACACAAGTGGGGTGCTTGTTGTTGCAAAAACTCACCATGCTCATCAAGCGCTTTCGGAGCAGTTTGCTCGTAGGACGGTTAAGAAAACCTATCAAGCCCTTGTCTATAATCTTCCTGGAAAGGGAAGTGCTGGGACGATTGAAAGTGAAATTGGACGACATCGTACCAAGCGAACGAAGATGGCCGTGCTTAAAAAAGGTGGGAAGTTAGCGACGACACATTGGAAAGTGCTTGAGGAGCTTCGGTATGGGTACCTTCTTGAGGTAAAAATTGAAACAGGTCGAACGCATCAAATTCGGGTGCACCTGTCTCATGCAAAAGCACCAATTGTTGGTGATAAAGAGTATGGTGGTTTCGATCGGGTGCTTCCCAATAATATTAAGAAAGCGGTAAAAGAGTTTGGTCGTCAGGCGCTCCATGCAGAGAGGATAACTTTTCTTCATCCGCAGAGTAAGAAAAATGTTACCTTTGAAGCGGAACTTGCTGCCGATATGAAAAAAATCATTAAGATATTTGATACGCGTGAGGAGTAAGCGGGAAATAAAAATCAATAGACGCTATTTGATCTGGTAAGCGAGGGAATGATTTTTAACTTAGCATTTAACGAAGGTACACGGAGTCCACTTGTCATACAAAGTTGGATTAAAGAAGGGCTTCGCCATGGATTTTTTGGAGCAGAGGAGTCAAGAAACATAGCTCTTCCGCTTCCTGTTCGTTATCTCCAGCAGATTCATTCAACGAGAGTTGTTTTTCATTATGAAAAAGATCTTCAAAGAGAGGATAAAAACCTCTCTCCTGAAGGAGATGCATGGGTAGGAGAGGAAAGTAAGCAAAATATTTTTCTTGCAATAAGGTCTGCCGATTGTTTTCCAGTTCTTCTCTATGATCCGGTAGCACAACTTGTCGGTGCGGTTCATGCTGGATGGAGAGGAGCTGTCGGCGGAGTGCTTCTCAATACTCTTAATGAAATGATGACCCTTGGAGGACGAGCCGAGCATTTTCAAATAGCGATAGGCCCAGGAGCTGGAGTGTGTTGCTATCAGGTCGGAAAAGAAGTTGCCGATAAATTCCTCTCTCTGGAAGGGGAGAACATGGAAGGTGGTTTTATCGAATCTCGGTCGGGAAAGACCTTTGCGGATATTTCACGCCTTCTCTTTCAACAAGCAATTGAGAAAGGGGTATTGCCGTTTCAAGTTATACAGGCTCAAAAATGTACAATCTGTAATGATCGTTATTTCTCAGTTCGGCGGGAAGGATCAGAAACGGGGAGAAATATAAGCTTTATTGAAGTTAGAAAAAATGTAGCCACTCTAACTACTTGAGAAAGGAGCAAATTCTTAATTGACAATTGGCTTTCTTGGGACGCATAATGAGTTGTTAAGCTCGAAACATTTGTTCCTCGTTTCTAAGGAAACGATAATATTTGGAGGCGATCCAGTATGGAGAAACTTGATGAAGAGCTGCTTCTTGAAGTTGTTCAAACGAACTTTCGAATCAAAAAACTCTACGAAGAACATCTTAAGTACGAAATGGAGCTCCGTGCGTTTGAAAAAAACCCGGCACTTTCTGCGTGGGATGCTCTACGAGAAAAACGGTTGAAAAAGGAGAAACTCAAGGGAATGGATATTATCATGTCCACTCTCAACGAATATCGAAATCAGATGCGGGAGCCGCAAGTAGTAAACGAATAGAATTAGCAAGAAGCGAGGAACAGGAATCGAGTAGAAAAGAGAATTTATCAACCTTTTTCTTACGGTAAATTGTTGATAGTTACCATTTAGTCTTTGACAAGAAATAGACGCCTCGATGATGAGATGATATCATCGAGGCGTTTTTTTTGTTAAGCATCAAAAAGTATTCTGTCCGGAGAAAGTAGCGATGAAAAAAGATGTAGTAGTGGCGATCGTTGGGGCCACGGGTGCCGTTGGTCGGGAGATGTTAGCAACCCTTGAACAACGTCAGTTTCAATTGGCTGAGTTAAGGCTTTTTGCCAGCAAGCGAAGCGCCGGAGAGAGTGTTACGTTTCGTGGCAAGGATATAGTTGTTCAAGAGCTCACCGCATCAAGTTTTTCTGGAGTGGATATCGCCCTTTTTTCTGCAGGATCTGCTGTAAGTCGAGAGTATGCTCCGCTTGCATGTGAAGAGGGAAGCATTGTGATCGATAATTCAAGTGAATTTCGCATGCACCCAGAGGTGCCGTTAATTGTTCCTGAAGTAAACTCTCATTTCCTTCGAGAGTATTTGCAAACGATCGAAGGACGAGGGGCGATCATCGCCAATCCAAACTGTTCAACGATACAGCTTGCTGTCGTTCTTCATCCGATCGCCATGGAGGTAGGTCTCCGTCGGGTCGTTGTTTCTACGTATCAATCTGTTTCAGGAGCAGGAAAAAAAGGGATGGATGAACTCTGGGAACAAACGCAAGCAATTTTTTCTGGTGAGGAGAAATCTCCAAAGGTTTTTCCCCACGCGATCGCATTTAACTGTGTGCCACATATTGATCTCTTTTTAGAGGGTGGATACACCAAAGAAGAGCTGAAGATTGTAAATGAATCGAGAAAGATATTATCTCTTCCCGATTTACGAATTACGGCAACCTGTGTTCGAGTGCCGGTGTTTTCCTGCCATAGTGAGTCGGTAAATATTGAAACCAATAAGCCATTTACGGCAGATCAAGCAAGAGAATTGTTACTGGCAAGTCCTGGGATCGTCATTGAGGATGATCCACAAAGTCATCGCTATCCACTTGGTCGCGATCTTGTAGATACCGATGCGACATATGTTGGGAGAATACGAGACGACCACTCCGTGGATCACGGAATAAATCTTTGGATTGTTGCTGATAATCTCAGAAAAGGAGCAGCGTTGAACGCGGTGCAGATTGCAGAAATTGTTTGCAATCAGGTAGATTCATTGCAGTGAAAGGAAAACTCACTCTCTCTTACCGCGGAACAAACTATAGCGGTTGGCAAGTTCAAGCAAAGAATCCAGAGCTCCAGACAATTCAAGGTGAACTGGAGCAAGCACTCTTTGTCTATTTTCGCTCTGAGTTTAAAAAACAATTTTCTGAAGAGTTGACTTCAAAAGTAGCTGTGATGGGAAGTGGTCGTACCGATAGTGGGGTGCATGCCCATGGCCAAATTGCCAGTTTTGTTTGGCCTGAGAAACTACCTTTTGAACGGGATCGACTACTCTCTGCGCTTAATGGAATTCTTCCTGATGATATTTCAGTATGGGATGTCTCTCTGGAAGAGGATAGTTTTGATGCTCGAAGAACACTCCATATAAAAAGATACGTCTATCGGTTGCTTCTCCAGCGAGAAAAAGCTGGTGCGGAGGATGGATTGGTGTGGTGTGTTCGGGGAGAGGCGTTGAATCTTCAGGAGATGATTCTTGCTGCTCATCTTTTTCGGGGAGAGCATGATTTTTCAAATTTTCGGACCTCAGATTGTAGTGCCCATTCAACGATTCGAAGGATAACCGTAAGTGAGCTTGTTCGGGTTAGTAGCAATGAAGTTCAATATCACATCCAAGGGTATGGTTTTCTTAAACAGATGGTGCGAATTATTGTTCGTTCCTTGGTTGATGTAGGAAAAGGGAAACGCTCCAGAGAAGAGTTACAAAGGTACCTTTCCCAACCAGAGAACAAAGTATGTTTACCCCCAGCCCCACCGCAGGGATTAACGATGTCTTGGGTGCAGTATGAAGGTTGAAGGGATTATCGCCATACCGAGTTCCAAAAATCATTCCATCCTGAACGAGCCCGGGTCGTTCTTGCATGGCGCTGAGCCGGTGATTGTTCGGAATGAAAACGATCATCATTAAAAAAAGAGGAGTGTGCCTCACAACGTGTGATCGGTTCAGTTCCCTGAACAAAGATCTCTGAAATGAGAAATTCTCTTGGACAACTGTTTGTGGCAAGCAGGCCTGTGGATTTATCAATCTCTCGAGAAACAACGCCAGGTGGAGCGATGAAGTTCAGTTCGGGGCCAAGTGGGGCAGCGCATTTCATATACTCAGCCCAAATTGGTGCAGCGCCCTGAGCACCAGTAAGACCCGTTTTTGCATTGTCATCAAACCCAACCCAAACTACGGTTAGCAGTCGTGGCGTAAACCCTGCAAACCAGGAGTCACGAGTATCATTACTGGTTCCAGTCTTTCCCGCCGCCGCCCCTTCAAAACCAAGCCTCCGAATAACAGCTCCTGTTCCACGATTGATGACATCTTGAAGAATTGTTGTCAGGACAAACACCGCAGCTTCTGAGGAGATTCGCTCCTCCTTGAGAATTGACTGATAGAGTGGGCGAGGAGAATCTTTTTTGACAATAGAAAGTATAGAGCGAAGCTCAATAAGCAATCCACCACTTGCAAGAGCGCCGTAAGCTCTTGCCAATTGAAAAGGAGAAACCTCGCCAGCACCAAGCGCGAGCGAGGGAACTGCGGGGAGATTTTCTCCGAAGCCAAACAGTTCGGCGGTATGAGCGACAGCTTCGATTCCAACTTTTTGTGCAAGCTCTACCGTGGGAATGTTGAGAGAGTAGGTAAGTGCTTCACGAAGGGTAACATCGCCCCGATAGTTCTCATCGTAATTTTTTGGCTCCCACGGACCAGAACCGGCAATGTGTATAATTACCGGCTCATCAACAAGCACACTAGTTGGTCTTGCAACACGATAACTGTTAAGACTACGGTCAAGAGCGGTAAGATAAACAAAGGGTTTAAAAGCAGATCCAGGTTGTCGAAACGCGGAACTTACCCGATCAAATTGATTCTTACTGTAGTTTCTTCCACCAACCCAGGAGAGAATCTCACCATTTGCAGGATCCACAGCAATGAGCGCGCCTTGAAGGGGATTGGCTTTTCGTTTCAATCCAGAAAATTTGTTTTCTAGCGCGAAAAGCCCTTGCTGGAGAGCTTTCTCAGCACAGAGTTGATGCTCCTTATCGATACTACTGTAGACAAAAAAATCATCACTCAGCGGTGCACTTGACTCAATGACAGATTGTATTTCACGGCGCACATAATCAGTAAAATAGGGAGCTGTTCGTTGAGTTCTACTTGCGGGAGCGACGACCAAAGCTGTTTTCGATGCTTGATGTGCTTCACTTTTGGTAATGAGCTGGAGCTCTGCCATTTGTGAGAGCACGACATTTCTTCGTTTTATTGCAAGATCGGGGTGTCTTCGCGGTGAGTATTTCGAGGGCGCTTTAATGATCCCTGCGAGAGTTGCTGCTTCAGAGAGAGTGAGATCGTAAACATCTTTTCCAAAAAATGCGAGCGCGGCTTCACCAAAACCGTGAATAGCAACGTTTCCTTCTTGCCCAAGGAAAACCTGATTCATATAGAATTCCAGGATCTCCTTTTTTGTGTATGCAGTTTCCAGGAGAACCGCTGCAAAGGCTTCAAATAATTTTCGAGTGAGGGTTCGCTGATTAGTAAAAAATAGATTTTTTGCAAGTTGCTGCGTGATTGTTGATCCACCTTGTAGGACCTCGCCATGTTGCACATTTGTAGCGAGCGCACGTCCCACGGCGATGAGATCGATGCCGAAATGGTGTGGAAAACGTTCATCTTCAATGGCGATGACCGCGCCAACAAGAAACGGAGAAAATTGATCCAAATGTTTCGGAAGGGTTGCTCGAGAGGAGCTGTTTCCTAACATAGAAAGCATTTCTCCCTCCAGGTAAAGAGGAGAGCTCAGCGTGAGGTCAAACTTTACATCGGTAATCTGTTCAATTCTTCCCTCCTCATCGAGAGAGAAAGAGGCAAGTTGCTCATTTTGTTGTTTTCCGTTTGGTAACAAAAAGTTTCGTAAGTAGATAAGAAGGTGGTGATCACTTTGTTGGTATTCTCCTGGTCGTGCTGGAGAGTGCTGTACGGATTGATAGCCAAGACGCTCTAATCGTTCATGCACTTTGCTCTTAACGATGTTGACACCAGAAACGAGTGCAAACGGTCTACTCAAAACAATTGAGGAGGTCAGCAGTGATTGCGCGTTAAGTTTTCGAATCACCATTGCCCTAATATAGAGTGAGCCTACAAAGAGAAAGGCACTACCGATGAGAACGATTGTAAAAAATCCACGAAGATATCTTTTGAAAAGAGTTCCTTTCATTTCAATGACTTTGACGCCTCACCATAAAGGAAAGATTATAGCTTTCCAGGGTGCGATTGTTTCAAAAAGAGCCTAAGTTGTGTATAAAAGCACATTATTCACCAGGAAAACAAAACTATTCTTGCTAAAGTTAGTTGGATTTAGCTAAGGTCTTAGCTTCTAATGCTGCGACAACGATGTTTTAGGCGATTTTTATGGATATCCCGCGAAGCGGGAATCTGTGAAAATCGCCTAAAACATCGTTCAAAGCAGCAAAGAAATAATAGCTAGTGCTCTGACAAGTTACGATCTTTATTTACTTGTCAGAGCACTAGCCACCTTTAAGCCTTCGAGGTCAAATGTCTGGACACTCAAAATGGAGCACGATTAAGAGGAAAAAAGGGGCCGCGGATCAGAAGCGCGGTAAGGTTTTTACCCGTATTATTCATGAGATCGCCGTGGCGGCCCGTGAAGGTGGGGGGGATCCAAACAGCAACGCAAAACTTCGTTTGGCGATAGATAAAGGCAAATCTGTAAATATGCCAAACGACACGATTGATCGTGCCATAAAACGTGCAAGTGGAGAGCTCAAAGGGCAACAGGCGGCGCAAGAACTATACTACGAGGGCTACGGCCCCGGTGGAAGTGCGATCCTTGTTGAAGTGCTTACGGATAACAAAAATCGAACCGCAGGGGATATTCGCCATGCCTTTAGTCGGCGGGGTGGTGCCTTAGGTGAGGCGGGGTGTGTAAGTTGGATGTTTGAAAAGAAAGGGGTGCTTACCATAGGGAAGAAAGAGATTACAGAAGATGCTCTTGTTGAACTTGCACTTTCATCGGGTGCAGAGGATGTAAAAGATGAAGATGATGTTTGGGAGGTCTCCTGTTCTCCTGGAGCGTTTGATGCACTAAAAAAAGCATTGGAGAGTTCACTAAAAATTGAAACAGCAGAGATAGGGATGATTCCTAAAACCTGGATCACGCTTTCTGGAGATGAGGCAGAGCAGTTGATGAGTCTCCTTGAAGAGCTTGAGGAGATGGATGATGTGCTTTCAGCCACCTCGAACGGGGATTTTGTAATGGAAGGGGATGCGAACTCATGATCTCTCTTCTTGATGGTGTCATTGCATATAAGAGTGGA
>CAZDIO010000140.1:0-4381 GCA_964505555.1 uncultured Bdellovibrionales bacterium | reverse complement strand
AGCGAAGCAATCTCGAATTACCTACAGAGTTCGAGATTGCTTCGCTCCGCTCGCAACGACAGGAGAGAGCCGTGATAGTAAAAATCAAAAACTTCAATTGCCTATACTCCTAGCTTCTGTAACACTTTTGAGACGTTCATCTTCCTTCTTTAACTGAAAAGCAAGGTCTGTAATCAGATATCGAATCTCCTCAAAAGATTTCGTAATTTGCAGATCATCAACTGCTATCAGAGCTTCCGTATTAGAAGCAAAAGCATAATACCCAAGGAGTCGAAGTAGCTGCTCACTTTTGGTTGTGATCTCATCTCGCGTGTTTGGGGGAAGATGGAGGAGCTTTTTCTTAAGGAGCGAGGGGAATGTCTCCATAATCTCCTTTATCGTCTGATCCGTAGCGTGAAAGGAGAAACTTCGTTCAAGAAATCTCCGATAGAGAAGGGACAAGGAGGTAGAGAGTTCGCGGAGGGTGATTTCTCGTTTCTTTGCTTTTCTCTCTAGCTCTTCTAAGGCAGCTAACGCTTCTTGCTCCGCCGTTAACGGAGAGAGATTTTCTTGTTTATTTAGTTTTCGTTTTTTCAAATAATAATAAAGAAGCGCTAATAAAAGAGATCCAATAACAACGAAAATTACGAGCCAGATCGGAAACGGAGAAAAAAGCGGAAGTGGCTTAATATCATGAAACCCTGAAGAGGCATCATGGAGTGCAACTTGAAAGAGATACACCAAAGCCATAGTGAGCCTTTATGAGCTACTTCGTTCTTCAAAATAACGATGGAGTTGGGGCATAAACGGTAAATCAGTTGACACCTGAAGACAGCCGATTTTGTGCTTTCTAAGAAGTGTTTTTAAATCGGTTTCTAATTTTGTACGAAGAGCATCAAAGTGTTTTTGAGCAAGGTGAGAGCTTGAGTCAACTACAAATGAGTTTTTTGATTCTGGATCAGTAAGTGTTACTAGCCCAACTTTTGGAAGTTCGCGATCAATGGGATCTCTTGTCACAACCGCCGTGACATCGTGCCTTTTTCCTAAGATTCCAAGTGACTGCTCAAAGCCTGTGGCGATAAAATCAGAAAGGAGAAAAACAATCGCACGGCGTTTAAGAACGGTATTAAGAAACAGGCACATCGCGCTAAGATCCGTTTTCTCTCCGTAGGCAGAGGGGTTTAACACCTCTTTAAGAATTCTCCACACCGCGCCCCGACCTTTTCTCGGCGGATGGTAGGTTTCTAACTTATCAGAAAAAGTAATTAGCCCAACCTTGTCGTTGTTGTTTAAGGCGATCAATGTCAGTACTGCACCGATCTGTGCAATGACAGACTCCCTCAACGCACATTTTGTTCCAGTACGAGTTGAACCACTAACATCAACAGCGATCATCACCGTTAAGTCCCGCTCTTCACGATATGATTTTACGTAGGGAAGGTTTGTTCGTGCCGTAACTTTCCAATCAATGGTTCGCACATCATCCCCCGGAACATACTCACGCACCTCTTCAAACTCAATTCCTCGCCCACGAAACGCACTCCGGTAGTCACCGGCGATACCCATGTTGACGAGTTTTTTTGTTGAAAAGTGAAGCTTTCGAATCTCGGCAAGTTGCTCAGTGGTCAGCGGGGATTTGTTAAAGAGCTCCATAGTTGCTGCTACGGCACTTGTACTCCATCAAGGATCATCTTTGTCAGTGAGTCAGCGCTTAACCCTTGTGCTTCTGCCTCATAGGTTGGGGTAACACGGTGCCTGAGCACATCAAGGGCGACATCTTTTACGTTTTGGGGAGTAACAAAAGTTTCTCCCTGAAAAAGAGCTTCAACCCTGGCAGCATAGAAGAGCGCAATCGAGGCTCGCGGCGATGCCCCAAGTTCAATAAAGTGTTTAATCTTTAAGCCATACTTCTCTGGATCTCTACTTGCCCAGACAAGGTTCACAATATACTGCTTCACTCGATCATCGATATAGATCTTGTTACAGGTGTGTTTAATGCGGACGATCTCTTCTAGGTCGGTTACTGGTGAGAGCTGAACCGCAAGAGGTGAGGTGCTTGTTGCACGATTGAGGATCTCTTTTTCTTCCTCCACATTTGGGTAATCAACTTTTACCTTTAACATGAAGCGATCAATTTGTGCTTCAGGAAGTGGATAGGTGCCCTCCTGCTCAATTGGGTTTTGAGTAGCCATTACAAAAAACGGCTCTGGAACTTTGAGGGAGTTGCCGCCGATTGTGACCTGATGTTCCTGCATCGTTTCAAGAAGGGCTGACTGCACCTTTGCCGGAGCGCGGTTGATCTCGTCAGCAAGAACAAAGTTTGCAAACACCGGACCTTTTCTTACTTCAAACCGGCCTTCCTGGGGGCGATAGATCTCAGTGCCGATAACATCGGCAGGAAGTAAATCCGGAGTAAATTGTATCCGTGAAAATGATGCGGAGATCACTTCCGCAAGGGTTTTAATCGCAAGTGTTTTTGCTAACCCTGGCACCCCTTCAAGGAGCACATGTCCATCAGTAAAAAGCCCCGTGAGTAGTCGTTTTCGCAGGCTCACCTGACCGACAATCAGGCGACCAGTTTCAGCGAGTATTTTATCAACGGTTTGGTGTGCGCGAGCAATCTCGCTTTTTAGTTCCGCTTCGTGTGGAGGGTGTTGAGACATGGTTGGAATAAGCGCTTCCTACTTTCTCCTTCCGAGCGTTTCGAAAGGAGAAGTAGGAAGCTACGGGGTAGCTAGCTTTTTGGCTGATACGTTGCAAAGTGTGCCCGTCTGTTTTTTGCAAAAGCATCCTCAGCGTCTCGTGGGTCAAGAGGAATCTCCTCACCGTAGCTAATAATACTGAGCTGCGTGGAGGGAACTCCGTAACTAACCAAAGCTGCGGCGACTGCACGGGCGCGTTCTTCTCCGAGAGCGAGGTTGTATTCATTCGTGCCACGTTTATCGCAGTGTCCTTCAATTTCTGCTTTCATTCCGTTTGCTTTGAGGATCTCTGCGTTTTTACGAAGCGTTTCATGTTCTTGAGGATTAAGAGTTGAGGAGTCGTAATCAAAGTTTACATCCTCAAGCATCCCACCTGCTTCTGCGCGGGGAATATTGCCATCGCCGTAGCGTTGAATCGCGAGATCGGACTCAGAGAGTCCAGCGTCATCCCCTTCACCAGCTCCGCCACCTTTCGTCTTTGAGCAACCGGTGATTACTAATAAAACACTAAGGACAACAAGTAGGAACGATTTATACTTTAAATTACTCACGTTTTTCTCCATAGCTCGACACATATTTAAAAATTAAAGGTTAAAAATTAAAAGTTACTAATATACAGGAGCTTACCAGTGCTACTCCTTAGTTTTATTCTATTTTATTGAGACCGCCTTCTATCCTCAACATGGACGAAGGACTGCGCTTGAATCTTCTAACAAATAGGGAGGAAAGCAGCCAGTCGCAAGTGATTTCCTTGAAGCTCTCTAAACTCTGAACTACAGTAGCCCCTCCAAGCCGCCTTAGCTCAGTTGGTAGAGCGGCGCATTCGTAATGCGTAGGTCGCGAGTTCGAATCTCGCAGGCGGCTCCAAAGTTTCTTTCTTCATCCTTTACTTTAAAGGCGGAGTGAATCCCGATACAAAACCTAATCGGGGACTCCGCATGAGGGGTGAACTGGTCCTGTGAGTAATGGGTGGATAATGAGATCGCCTCATTTGGGGGCTCGCTCCAAGACAACCTTAACATCCTTGCACACGCACCACCCTAAACGCTCCAATACATCGACCCGGCGATCCGTGGCCGCCCAAATCATTACATTTCCAACACGAAGCTGCTCGAGCCGCTTACGGCAATGGTCAATGAGCAAGTGGAATGCATCTTCTGAATGTGTAAGAAGAAGCGATACCACTGCACAAAGACCAACATCACAAAGAAGAGCACCGATCATTGTTCCGTCTTCAACGACCGCGCATGCAGACTCTCTTGAAATTTCGAGCGATCGACGAACTTCCGTGACATTCATCCAAGTCGGCACACGAACAACGCCATTTGGATTTAACGGTTTGAATTCAATGATGAACTGATGAATTCTCTCTGCGTCTCGTGCAGAGAGCGTCTGAACCGCCAAGTTTTGCCTCGCCATCACAAACCCTCCAGCTAAACCGCCATCTTCAAAGCCATACCAATAAGAGAGAGGAGGTCCTTTCCGCTCTCTTTGTCGGTAACGAATGTAAATCAAAACTTATCGGGAAACACACCACAAAGACATGCTCGCATAGAGATGTCTTCAGAAAGGAAACTTCTTCTACTCCTCTTCTAAAGATACGATTGAAATATAGAAAAGATATCAGAAGGAATCAAGCTAGAGTAGTTCTACTTTAAATGCGAGCAAGCCGTCCCTGTCGTTGCGAGCGAAGCGAAGCA
>CAZDIO010000139.1:0-38041 GCA_964505555.1 uncultured Bdellovibrionales bacterium | reverse complement strand
ATTTATAGAACCACAGAGGCACAGAGAACATTAATAAAAATTGCTCTTCTCTGTGTCTCTATGTCTCTGTGTCTCTGAGTCTCTGTGTCTCTGTGTCTCTGTGTCTCTGTGTCTCTGTGTCTCTGTGTCTCTGTGTCTCTGAGTCTCTGTGGTTTAATTAAAAATCCCTAACTTAATGGCCGTGAGTAGTGGTTTTGTTAATATAATCGTTTCAAAATCACAGTGCGCTCACGTTATGAGCCAAAACTTCTTTGCCAAACCTGTAGTGTATCAATTTACAATTTCGTGATAGGAATTGTGGGGTTTTCAAAGAGTTACTGGCTGATCACTGCATGACCGATATCCAAAAAAAAATACGGCAATTAAAAAACGAAGATCGAGACCATCCATCTTTATGGAGTTTCTTTATCGTTGAAGGATTTAAGTGGTTACCGTTTCTTGTATTAATTATAATTCTCTTTTGGTTTACGTTCTCTGCGCTTGAATGGGTTTGGAATTTAGTAAAAGTTTGGTGGGAGACTCTCTAGTAATATGGGGAAATTTCAGATCATTTTGCTTATTGGTTCTCTTCTTGGAGCGATTTACTTCTATAATCACAATGCCTGGTATTCTCTTCTCTGTTTTGGATTATTTGCCGCGGTACTTTACGACGCTAAGACGAATTAGAAAGTCAAAGTCCTTCCCATAGAGAAGCTTAGGATTAGACTTTTACTTAGCCTTGAGCTCACACTCCGCCCACTGTCATTGCGAGCGAAGCGCGGCAATCTCCCCCTCTTAATAAGTAAAGAGAATAAGAGATTGCCGCGCTTCGCTCGCAATGACAACAGGGGGGCGTCAGTTTTAGTTTGAGCTCAAGTAGAAGTAGAAGTAGAAGTAGAAGTAGAAAATTTTAAATTAGATAGAAAAAAGGGGTAGAAGCTTTCGGTATTTCCGGACGTGAGAGATATACATCCTGTCCACACATATCAGCCGATATTAAATCAGCTTATTTTATTTAATTCGTCTCGTATACTATTGGGTTACCTATTGGGTTTACAGGCTTATTTACGAATTGTTATGTGTTTGTCTCACCTAAGCACTACCCACGGTTTTCTATGCTAGCACAATCCCAAAGCACTTTCATTGAAAACACGTGTCATCCGAACCCGGATTTTCTTTAACGAGTGATTACCTCTTGTCCATTCATGAATGGACGAAGCATTTCAGGAATCACCACTGAACCATCTGCTTGCTGATAATTTTCCAATATCGCCACAACACTTCTTCCAACAGCAAGACCTGAACCGTTTAACATGTGAACAAAATTAGGTTTTTCTTCTGCATTTCTTCGATATCGGGTTTTTGTTCTTCGACCTTGATAGTCTCCAGTATTAGAACAACTGCTAATTTCTCGGTAACAATTAAGTCCCGGTAACCATACCTCAAGATCGTATGTTTTTGTGGCAGCCATTCCCATATCACCAGAACAGAGCGTCACCCGTCGATAGGCAAGTCCAAGTTGCTCGAGAATTGATTCTGCATCTCCTGTCAATTTCTCTAATTCTTCAAAGGAAGTTTCTGCGGCGGTTAATTTTACCAGTTCCACCTTATTAAACTGATGAAGGCGGATTAAGCCCCTCACATCCTTTCCATGAGAACCGGCTTCAGCCCGAAAGCAGGGGGTATAGGATGTATAATTCATGGGGAGCTGATCAGCTGATAAAATTTCATCAGCATGAAGATTACAAAGCGCAACTTCTGATGTTGGGATCAGATAAAAGGGGGGATTATCCGTGGTTTTAAAAAGGTCTTTTTCAAATTTTGGCAGCTGCCCTGAACCGATCATCGTCTCTCTGCGAACAAGGAGTGGGGGGATAATTTCTAAGTATCCCCGTTTGGCATGATGTTCGAGCATAAAGTTAATCAGCGCTCGCTCTAGCCTCGCACCTTCTCCACGATAGACTGCAAAGCGGGTCCCAGAGAGTTTTGCAGATTGTTCAAAGTCAAGAATTCCTAAAGCTTCTCCAATCTCCCAATGTGGTTTAGGGGTAAAGGAAAACTTTTTCTTTGTACCCCATTCTTTCTCAACACGATTATCTTCTTCTCCTTTTCCCTGTGGGATACTCTGATGTGGAAGGTTCGGAATGAGCAGCTCTATCTCTCGCAGCTTCGTTTCAATTGCTTCAACCTGCTCTCCAATCTCTTTCTCCCTTTCCCCCATTGATTTTAGTTTTGCAAGCAGTGCGGAAATATCTGCACCCTCTTTCTTTGCCTTTGCAATCTCTGGATTTAAACGATTCTTTTCGGCGCGAATTGCTTCGCCCTCCTGAATGACTCTTCTTCGCTCCTCATCAAACTGAGGCCACTGATCGATATTTTCAGGCAATCCTCGGGTCGCAAGTTGTTCTTTTACCCAGGAAAATTTCTCTTTAAGGAGTTTTGGATCAATCATGTATCGTCTCCAATGGCCGCAACAAAATGCTCGATATGGATTGGTTTCAGAGTTTCTTTATCTAACAATATCCCGATAACGTCAATTCGATAATGCGGTTGTCGGCGATGCTGGTGCTGATACTGAGCTTGGGAAGAAGAGGAGAAATGCCGAGAGAGATAAATCTCACAGAGCATTCGCAATTTTCGTTTTTTTCGCGGCGTAATAGTATCAAAAAGATGTCTTCGTGCGGGACGAGAATTGATCCTCGTTTTTATCTCCACAAAAACAACTGTTTTGCCACTCCTGCAAACAAGATCAATCTCCCCAACTTTGCACTTCCAATTCTTTGAAAGAAGGATCATCCCCTGCGCAAGGAGATAGCGCAGCGCTACCTCTTCGCCGACCGCCCCGACTCGAAGATGATGCGCCGGAGCGGGAGGGAGAGAGGACGCCGGCAAACGTTTTTCTATGTACCGGTGAGGGACCATGCGTTTTAATACACCTTGCATGCCCCGCTGTCGGATACCCTTTATGAATCGAAAAATCATACCCTGGATAATACTTATCAAGCACTGCCATCAACCGATCACGAGAAACCTTGGCGATAATAGAAGCGGCTTGGATGGCTAACAATTTCTGGTCTCCTTTGATTATCGTTTCTTGGTAGAAAGTTGTTTCAAGGGGCACATTTCCATCAATACAGAGACACAACGTGGCCCTAATCCCCATCTGCTGGAGCTTTGCCTGAAGTCGCAACGAGGCTAGACTCATCGCCAATCGTGATGCTTCACGGATATTGAGTTTTTCGATCCTGCGGGGACCAACAGAAACAATGGAGTAGGCAAGTGCTTGTTTTGTGATTTCCTCATAGAGCAACTCTCGCTTTGGGTGAGTTAACTCCTTTGAGTCCTTGATCTCTTTGTTTTTATACCCCGGATAAAAACATACAGCTCCCGCAGTTACTGGCCCTGCAAGTGGCCCCCTGCCAACTTCATCAAGTCCGACCATTAAAAAGGAGCTCTTCAACATGAAATACCTACATCGTTCCTTCGGCATCGACAAACGAACAATTACTGACTATCATCTGCGAGCCAAAGGGTGGAGAGAATTTTATGAGTCTTACAGAAGCACAGGTAAAGCACGTTGCAAAACTCGCCTCAATCGAACTTTCTGAAGAAGAGGTGAAAAAAACGATGGGGCAGATAAACGACATTCTTGATTACATCAATAAACTTTCTGAGGTAAATACCAAGGGAGTTATTCCTACCTCTCATGTTCATGGAGTGGTAAACGCATTTCGTGATGACGTTGTGAAAGAACCACTCCCTATTGAAACTATCGAGCAGAACGCACCTGTTTTTAAAAATGGTTGTTTTATCGTCCCAAAAATAGTTTAGGAAAAACTTCTTTTTTCAATCATGAATGAACTAATTAGTCTCTCAGCTTTTGAAATGCGTGAAGGGCTCCTTCGCGGAGATTTCTCCGCAGTTGAACTTACAAAAGCCCACCTTCGCCGTATCGAGGAGACAAACCCCCGGTTTGGAAGTTTTATTACGGTTTGCACCGAACAAAGTATGGAGCAAGCAAAGGGTGCAGACGCTACTCTTTTAAAAGAAAAGAGAAACTCCCCCCGCTTTACTGGGATTCCGGTCTCAATAAAAGACATGATCGTCACCAAAGATATCGAGACCACCTGTGCATCAAAGATGCTTCGCGGATTTATTCCTCCCTATGAGAGCACAGCGGTTTCAAAACTTCGAAGCGAGGGAGCAATCATCATCGGAAAGACCAATCTTGATGAATTTGCGATGGGGGCATCGAATGAAAATTCTTCTTTCTATCCAGTAAAAAACCCGTGGGATGAAACCCGTGTTCCTGGGGGCACCAGCGGCGGATCCGCGGTTTCAGTGTCTCTCGGCCAAGCTCCGCTCTCTTTGGGCACAGACACCGGAGGTTCAATCCGCCAACCTTCAGGATTTACTGGGGTTGTTGGCTTAAAACCAACCTACGGAAGGGTGAGTCGCTACGGAGTGGTTGCCGCAGCCTCTTCGCTTGATCAACTTGGACCCCTTGCAAGAAACATTCAAGATATCGCTTTCATTCTTGGCACCATCGCTGGACCTGATCCACTTGATTCAACTTCAATGGAAGTTGAGGTCCCCAACTATCTTCAAGCTCTTCAAAACGAAACTCTCTCTCTTTCAGGCCTTCGTGTCGGTGTTCCCAAGGAATACTTCATTGAAGGAATTGATAAAGATGTTGAAGCTGGTGTTAGAAACGGGATCAAAACCTTAGAGAAGCTCGGTGCGAAAATCGTTGAGATCTCTCTTCCACATACGGAGTATGCTGTTCCGGTCTACTACATTATCAATCCTGCCGAGGTCTCTTCAAACATGTCGCGGTATGATGGGGTGCGCTACGGCCATTCGATTCAAGATCCAAAAACCCTCCATGAACTGTATGAAAAAACAAGGGCAGAAGGCTTTGGACCAGAGGTCCGAAGAAGAATCTTGATCGGCACCTACGTGCTTTCTGCTGGATATTACGATGCCTATTACTTAAAAGCTCAACAGGTAAGAACTTTATTGATCAACGACTTTAAAGCAGCATTTCAAAACGTCTGCGATGTTATCGCCGCTCCAACCGCTCCAACCACGGCGTTTCGACTCGGAGAAAAAACGGATTCTCCTTTGCAGATGTATCTTGAAGATATCTTTACCTGCCCAGTAAACCTCGCCGGGCTTCCGGGGTTGACACTTCCTTGCGGACTTGACCGTAAGAATTTACCGATCGGACTTCAGCTTATCGGTCCTCCTTTTTCTGAATCAAAGCTTCTCCAAGTTGGTCACCTTTTAGAAAAAGAGCTTCAATTTGACACCCGAAAGATGACGAGAACCACGTATGAGTAATAACTTTGAAGCGGTTATCGGACTTGAAGTTCATGCCCAACTCTCTACTGATAGTAAGATCTTTACTGGAAGTGCCGCTACGTCGGGTCATCCCCCAAACTCCCTTACCGATCCCCTCACCTTAGGGCTTCCAGGAACACTGCCTGTGCTAAACAAGCGTGCCGTAGAGTTTGCGATCCGTCTTGGGTTAGCAACAAACTGTGAGATTCAACGTGAAAGTATCTTTGCACGAAAGCACTACCTCTACCCCGATCTGCCAAAAGGGTATCAGATCTCGCAATATGAAAAGCCGATCTGCCTTCGTGGTTTCTTAGAGGTTAGAAAAGATGGTGAGACAAAAAAGATTGGGATTACAAGAATTCACCTCGAAGAAGATGCGGGGAAAAATATTCATAGCGAGGAAGAGTCCTTATCATTTGTTGATCTCAACCGTGCAGGAGTGCCTCTCGTTGAGATTGTTTCTGAGCCAGATCTTCGATCTCCTGAAGAAGCGGGGGCCTACATGCGTCAACTCCGACAGATCGTTCGCTATTTAGATATCTGTGATGGCAACATGGAGGAGGGAAGTCTCCGCTGTGATGCCAATGTGTCTGTTCGTAAAGTAGGTGAAAAAAACTTCGGAACGAAAGTAGAGATAAAAAACATCAACTCTTTTCGCTTTGTAGAAAAAGCTCTCGAATACGAAATTCAACGTCAAACGGCGTGCCTTGAAAAGGGCGAAGAGATCGTTCAAGAAACAAGACTCTGGGATGAACATGAAGCGGCTACCCGCTCAATGCGATCTAAGGAGCACGCTTCAGACTACCGCTACTTTCCCGATCCCGATCTCTTGCCGCTAATTGTAGATGAAGAGTGGATTTCAAAGATAAGATCAGCGCTTCCCGAGCTTCCGCATCAGGTATTTCTCCGCTTTAAAATGATGTATGGGCTTGATGACTACAACAGCGAAATCCTCTCTCTTGAGCGACCGATCTCTCGTTATTACGATCAAGCGGTATCAGTACATAACAATCCAAAAGCGATCGCCAACTGGGTAACGAGCGAACTTTTTGGACGGCTTAATAAAGACAACACCAGAATTGAAAACTGTCCCGTGAGTCCAGAAAATTTGGCGGCCCTTGTAAAACTCATTGACGATCAAGTTATCTCTGGAAAGATCGCCAAGGTAGTTTTTGATGAGATGTTTGAAACAGGAGCTGAAGCGCCCGACATCATTGAACAACGCGGATTAAAGCAGATCTCAGACCCCAAACGGATCGAAGCGATTATCGATCAGGTATTTACCAAAAACCCAACCCAGGTAAGCGATTATCGCGCTGGAAAAACTAAAATGTTTGGTTTTCTCGTTGGCCAAATAATGTCTGAGAGTGCGGGGAAAGCTAATCCGCAGATGGTAAATGACATTCTGAAAAAGAAGTTAGAATCATAAAGTTCGGTACCTTCCTCTTCTGTCGTTGCGAGCCGGGAGGCCCGGCCGCCGGGCGAAGCGAAGCAATCTCATATTACAAATGAGGGTTCGAGATTGCTTCGCCTCGCAACGACAGAAGAGTTCGTTTCTTGCTACATTCTGAAGAGAAAACGCATTCCTTGAAACCCGTAAAAAACGCGGAAGGGGACCTAGGTCCCCTTCCGCTCGCTCTGGTTCTGGTTACAGACCAAGTATCGCTGCGCAACGCCGTAGAACGTACGGACACTGCGGATTCCATGGGTTTGGAACGATCACGTACTCCTCAGCGCCAGCCTTGGGTAAGTTTCCGTGACAGACAGACGTAGAGAGCCAACGAGCCTTTACACCTTCCCTAACGATCAGCGAATACTCCATGATTCCATACTCGTCGCCCTTTCTATCTCTGACGAGGATGCGGTGTCGGGCGTCACCCTGTGCCAATTGACGGGGTATCAGCACCTCCATGCGCTGCTGGATATTGTTATCATCGGATGGTTCGAGAATGAAAGCTTGTTCTCCGTCCTGAAGAACCGCGATCACTTCGTTAAAACGTCCCTCTCCCTTCACCTCTCCACCGGAATTTGCTGCCGCTACCATGTCTCCTCCGAGCAAGTCGAAGTATCGGCCCACAGGGACAAGTCCAATCGCCTTTAGTGACCCAGGAGAGCGGTCATCACCAACGATCCCCCGCAGCATCGTTCCATCGATTTCAAAAGCACGGAAACGTTGCCAAAACGGAGTGTATTTGAAGATGTTTCCAGCCTCGACAGCGAGGAGAAAAAGTCTTTCAATGAGCGCCTCGCCGTGGATTTCCAGCAAGGAATCACGCATCGCTTCATCGTCAAACGGTCGATCCTCGCATTTCACATCTAAAGCCTTCCCAAGAACATCGGACGAATTAAGAACACTCGAGAGATCTCCATGCTCGACCAAAAGGAGTGGTCTTTGTTTTGGAAAACGGTGAAGAAGGAAGATATTTTTAAAACATTCCTTGATAAGCTGACAAGCAGCGTCAACATCACTTCCCGCCTTGAGAACGTCTCGTTGAAAGGCAGAAAGATAAGAGCTGATCAGGTTGATGCCAAAGCGCTTAACGAGAAACAAAAGAATAGCGCGCGGAAAACGAGGCCCCTCTTTTCCTTCACAGAGCCCATCCGGTGTTACGACTAACGTCGCCCACTCGTTTTCCTTATCCCCCTTCCCCTTCTTCAGCCGAACCTGGATTTCAAACTTGGCTGTCCTACTAGCCAGACTGGCCATACTGGCCACAGGAAACGGGAACCGAAATTCGAGGTGATCCTTAATCCAAGCCATTGCCGAGGCTTTGTTGCGACCGATATCAGCGATCACGCTACCTTTCATCTTGCCACCCCAGATTACCCGACCAAGGAGCTCTCGCAAACGAACACGAGAGATATTTCGGGGAATCATATAGACAGTTTTCGAGGTAGGGCTTGGCAAGTAGCGATCTGGATCGCCCCACTGAGCAAAGGTTCGTGCATCGAATTGAACTTGATCAGGCGTCAGGTCAAATAAGAAACACTCCTCGGCCACTTGCTCCTGGCTAAGACTAACCGAAAGGAGCTCCACCCAGACCCGGCCAGCGCCATCGTCATTCAAGGTGATTAATCCTCGCCCCTCAAATGCGGCTGAACGTTCTTCAAATGGGCGGCGTTTTCCAACATGGAATACAACCCTTTTGCCTTCAACGCTCCAGCGCACCACTCGATCTTTATTTTGACCGAAAATTTTTCGCGCCCCCTCCGGCCAAGGTTCGGCGCAACCATTGAACGAAACGATCGGTTTTCCCTTCGGATCGCCTCCTACATCAAGAGCCACAGAAAACATAACCTACTCCAATCTGCCGAGCATCACTCAGCAATGTGCAACTGGATTCACTCCTACCCTTCGTAGACCGAAAAAGTAGTTTTCCAGAACACCCAGAAAAGTGAACCATGAAAGCAAGAAACACCGTCGCCTTCACGATTCACTTTTCAAAGGGTGAGAAAAAACGGAGATAAATCCTTTTGGAATGCGTTTGCTCTTTGATATCAGGCCTTGATAAATAAGGAGCAAACAAGAACACTTCTACCCAAAGAAACTAGGGCATTAAGTTATTATCACATCTTTACAGTAAAATGAACTGTTGGTGAACATCATGTGATTCAAAAGTTTTACTACTTGCTGTTTCAATCCACGCCCGCGCGTGGCGGGCGACGTAGGCGTTTGAGCCTTTAGAACATCACTTCATTATTCACTAATTAAGAGGGAAGCTCATATGTTCGCATCATAAACACTAGGTATAAAACCATAAGCTTGTTAATCAAGGATGTGTGGCTCTCCTCCTCTGAGGAATCGTCGAGATCGGCTTGAGTCACATAATCATCTGCGTCGTCTTCAACAAGAAAATTGTAGCGGCTAATTTCACGGCATCCTCCGAATGCCTCTACCGTAAGTTGGTAGTTGGTTCCGTTCCAGCCATTATCTCAAATAATGTCGCATGGGGTAGGAACTTCAATAAAAAAACCACCTAACCATCTAGAATAACAACATATTTTCTAGTGCTTGCAGATTCTGGTTTAAGTCCTTAATCTGCAAGTAATGATTCCGCGTCTTTTAGCAACCCAGCTCAAATCTCTTGCCACTCAATATCCGGTAGTTACCATTGTTGGTCCTCGTCAATCGGGGAAGTCAACCCTTTGTCAATTCTGCTTTCCAAACTTGCCCCTCATCAACTTGGAACTCCCAGATGTCAGAGCCCGTGTTCTTGCCGATCCGAAAGGCTTTATTGAAAATCTTCGTGGTGGATGCGTCATCGATGAAATTCAACATGTTCCAGATCTAGCCTCCTACATTCAAGTTGCTGTGGATGAACGAGGGAAAAAAGGCGAGTTTATTCTTACCGGTAGTCAACAGTACCAACTTATGGAATCAGTTTCTCAATCTCTCGCTGGTAGAACGGCGTTATTGAGATTGCTGCCTTTAAGCGCAGAAGAACTCAATACAACTTCCAAAGATAAGATTTCGTTTGAACAAAAACTTTTTACGGGTGGCTATCCTCGCATATATAACGATTCTCTCGATCCAAGTCAGGCATTAAGTTTTTATACGCAGACCTATATAGAACGAGACGTAAGGCAGATTATCAATGTAAGAGATCTTAGTCTCTTTGAGCGTTTTTTGCGACTGTGCGCTTCTCGAAGTGGGCAATTGCTCAATGCATCAAATCTAGGAAATGAAGCTGGTATTAATCAGAGCACTGTTCAACAATGGCTCTCTGTGCTTGAAACCAGTTTCATTCTCACCAAAATCCAGCCTTACTATCAAAACTTTTCAAAACGCCTGATTAAGTCGCCAAAGGTATACTTTTTAGATACTGGACTTCTCTGCTACCTGCTGGGTATCACAAGTCCAGAACAGTTAACCTATCACCCTCTTCGAGGTGCAATTGTGGAAACTTATGTTGCAAGTGAATTATTGAAAGCTTATTACAATCGTGCCCGTGAGCCACGAATCTATTTTTTTCGCGACAGCACCGGCAATGAAGTTGATTTTCTCTGCGATGAAGGAGACGCTGTCATACCTATTGAAGTAAAAGCAAGCAGTACCTTTACTACAGATTTTCTTCGCGGCATTTCTTTTTTCCGCAAACTTCCCGGAGCAAGAACAAAAGGGGGAGCCGTAATTTATACCGGTAAAGAACGTTTTTCTACCGACGGGATTGAGATCTTTCCGATAACAGAAGTCGCTGCAATTATTACCGGAAAAGAGAACAAAGAAAAATAAGTACAACTATTCCTCTTTGTTATGAAAATCATAAAGAAGCCAATCACTCCCTTCCTGCTCTAGAGCCTCCGGAGGTGGGATCTCCTGAATTGAAAGTTCGGTACTTATTTCGTGGATAACATTTCGTGCATGCTCTACCGTATCAGTCAGTGCGAGAATTACGACCTCCCCCCGAGCAGCATCAAGCGTACGGACTATCCCTAGCTCCTCGTAGCTTTCAAAAAGAAATTTAAGGAGCCCAATATGCTCCGTAGGGAGTTTGAGATATATAGGCAGGAGTTCAGCGGTGCTCTTCTGAACGGTTAGTTTATTAATCATTTTATTGGTCAATAATTGCCATGTTACATGCTTTTCGAAAATACCAAAAATCTGTGATGGGTATCGTGATGGCCGCAGTATGTGTCGGCTTAATTTCAAGCTTCGGTATATCACTCTCAAGCCTCTTTGAACCAAAGAAAAATCTTGGTGTTGCAACCGTTTATGACCATGAGATCTCACCAGCGGAATTTGAAAGAGAGGTAAAGCGTCGGGTAAACTATTTTCGCGAGCAGCTTGGCGCAGAGAACTTTGAGCGTTTTAGTGCACAGCTTGACTTTGAAGGACAAGCCCGAGACGCAATGATTAACAATTTGCTTCTTGAGCACTTTGCAAAGCAGATTAATCTCACCGCGGGACCAGAAGCCGTAAGAGAAAGTCTCAGAGAGATTCCTTATTTTCAGGGCGCTGAACTTACTCAAGAGTCGTATAAAAACTTTCTCTACGCCGCAGGGTTAACAGGGCCTGAGCTTGAATCGATACAGAAAAAGCAGCTTATTCAAGAACAGCTGAAATCTTTTTTCTCTAGTATCTCTCTTCCAACGGAAGCTGAACTCAGGAATGTTTTCAAACGAGAAAACGCTACGTATGAGTTTCGCTATCTAACTATTGAATCAAAGGATTTTGAAAATAAGGTATCTACTACCGAGAACGATAATTTGAATTCTTTTTTTTCAGAGCATAAGGAGAATTACCGCTTACCAAAAACAGTTCGTTATAGTTTTGTACGATTCTCGCCTGGAGATTTCAAAGAAAGTGTTGAGCTTCATGAAGAGGATATCCTCTCCGCCTACGAAGACCGTGCTCATGAGTTTGTTGAACCAAAGGAGTTTTTACTGCGAAAGATCTTCCTCAAAGTAGAACAGAAAGAGTCATCCCCTCTTGCAGATCTCGTCAAAAAAGAAAGCAGTGAACAACTACAGAGTGAACTTACACCAAAGGAGAAGAAGAGAGAGCTCGCCCAAAGTATTGTTGAGCGACTTGACGCAGGTGAGGAGTTTAAGAAAGTTGCACGTGAACTTTCAGAGGATAAAGAAACGGCACCAAATGGTGGGGAGCTTCCCTGGATGACCGCAAAAAACTCTCCCCTGCCTCCTAAACAAGCAAGCGCTGCTTTCAATCTTGGTGTGGGAGAACATAGTGAGATTATCGAAGAAGAGAACGGTTTTTTTCTTTTCTATTTAGAAGATATCAAAGAGGCTCGACAAAAACCATTTGAAGAGGTGCGAGCCTTACTCGAAGCGGATCTTCGTAGTGTGGATGCCCCACTCTATGCACAGGAAAAGGCAAATTCGTTCTACAAAAAATGGTCAGAAAAATCAGACCAAACTCTTGCTGATGCTGCGAAGGAGACTTCTCTCCCAGTGTTTTCTAGTAATGAACTACTCTCTCCTGAACGAGATCCTCAAGGAGCAGAGCGTGGCCTGACGGCAAAGGTAATGGAATTTGAGCAGGGAAATCGGGAGCTCGTTGATCTCAACAACACTTTTTATGTCGTAAGCGTTGAAGAGGTAAAGGACTCATATATACCGGAATTATTGGAGGTAAAAGAGAGCGTAACAAAGGATTTTATTAAAAAAGAAGCACTGAACCTTGCAAAACAGCGTGCAGAATCACTTTTAAAAGAGGCCTTAGGTAAGAATGAAAAAGAGAAGAAGATCCCTGCAAAAGAAGTTTCAAAAGAAGACGAACTCACAACGCTGACAAAAGCTCATCCTGTAAAAGGTGAAAAATCAATTGTGGATCTCGCCAAACAAGAAAAGCTGGAACTTAAGTCAACCACAGCCACGACAAAAGCAAGTGCTGGAGATGAACTTTTTTCAGCTCCACTTCTTTCTGAGCTTGCTTTCCTCCTGACCGATGAAACTCCACTTCTTAATGAAATCTTTCAAGCAGGAGAGAAGATCTACATCGTTGAGCTTGCAAAAAAGACGCTCCCTGACGAGAATGAATTTGCAAAAAAACGCGAGGAACTTTCAAAAAAAGAGCAGCAAGCAGCTTCGGGAAGACTTTTTGCAGTTCTCCAAGATGTGTTACGAAATGAAGCCACGGAAAAGAAAAAACTCATAGTGAATGTTGAAGATAAGTTACCCGAACCTATTGTTTTCTAACCTCCTCCAATAATGAGAATCTCCTATGGCCTCTCCCCCTAACGATGTAATTTCCATTCATCAACTAACTCTCTTTGTAAGGGTGGGCTGTTCAGATGAAGAACGTACTTTCCCACAACGCCTTGTAATCGATATTGAAGCCACAGTAGATATTCAAAAAGCTGCACAGACTGGGGAACTTGCGGATACGGTCTGCTACATCTCTATCGCAAATGAGACAAAGAAGCTTGTCGAGCATGGCAGTTGGAAACTGCTCGAAGAGTTTGCCGAAGAAACCGCAGCCCTCCTGTTTAAAAAATTTGAGCAAATTTCTAAACTCTCCTTATGCATTACAAAACAGGTCATCCCTGACGCGGCTGGTGTCAGCTTGCAAATTAGAAGAGCACGAGAATAGTTCGCATGTGGAATGCCGTTATTGATGTAGAGAATAAAAAATCGTTCCTTCGCAAGGCCACCAACACCTTAGTTCACATTAAGCTTTCAAACGATACTTCAAAGACGGAGCTTGAACTGCTCCGCTTTCTTGATCATTTTTTATCTCTTACATCTCTGCAAACCGTTTTTTCATTAGTAAGTAAATTTGCCACCTCGGTGCAACAAGAACAAAATAAGCTCCTCGCACACAATCTACGCGGAAGACCGGTGGAGACGTTTCAACATGACGAAATACACAAGTTGGGACAGGGAGAGGAGGAGGTATTTTTTATCTCCGGCGTTTGCTTTTCTACAGATCAGACTGACGACGAGAAACAAGAAAGTCTCCCCTTCTCGCTCCAGGTAAAAAGTCGTTTTGCTAAATTCTCTAACTCCAGCGATATTTGTTATGAGATCGTATCCATTCCTCACGGTCCAATTACTTCCTTGTATCCTGAAGTGCTTCATTTAAAGCTCTCTCAGCTAGTTCCCTTTAGAATTGACATAGTGAGAATTGGTGTTGAAGTTTTCCGAAAAAAATTCTTGGGATCAATTTTTGGAAGGCTTCCTGTTATAAAAAAGCGTTTTTATCTTTCCGCTTATAGGAGTTCAATCGAACTTATACTCGAAGAGGAAGATCTCTCTTCAAAGATAAAAATCCCCTTCTCAGAGGAAGAGATCCCCCAATCACTTGATCGGGCACTGGATAAAGCTGGGATATATAGAGATCTACTACAAACGATTACAGGGAAGCTTTGACAATATCCTAGGATTTCACTGTTAATTTCGGTGCTTTTATCTTTGTCCTCTCCGGCACCAACCGGACCAGTTTGAGATCCTTTCGCATCATAAAAATTAGTTAAGCCATCATCTGCCGTAACAAGGATGGTCACACGCATTACCTCCGCAATTGAGTTTTCTGTGCGGAAGGTTCTTGCGGTAGTGCAAGAAATAGTTTTTAGTGATTTCAAGTGGTTATGTTTGCTCATTCGGTATAACTCCTTTTAAAAATGAACACCCGCACCTCCATTCCACCAGATGCTCATTACGACATGATTGTCATTGGAAGTGGACCTTCAGGACAGAAGGCCGCAATCCAAGCAGCAAAGCTTCGAAAAAAAGTAGCTATTGTTGAAGCACAAACTGTTATTGGTGGAGTTTCAACCAATACGGGAACAATCCCCAGTAAATCTTTCCGAGAAGCGGTACTCTATCTTTCAGGTTTTCGTGAACGTTCCATATACGGCTCAGCGTATCGAGTGAAATCCCGTATTACAATGTCTGACCTGACGTACCGAATTGAAAGTATTGTTCGTCATGAAAATCAGGTTATTGAGCATCAGCTTCGACGAAACCAGATTGAGATTATTCGTGGCAAAGGAAGTTTACTTGATGCAAACCGAATTGTTGTTGAGGGACCAGGATCGATTTCTATAAAAACAGCAGATTATATTGTAATTGCTGTTGGAACTCGTCCACACCATCCACCAGACTTTGAAATTGATGGTCAAAAGGTGCTTGACTCCGACGACATCCTCACGATGAAAGAGCTCCCTCGCAACCTTACGGTTGTTGGTGGTGGAATTATTGGTCTTGAGTACGCCTCAATGTTTGCTGTGCTGGGTGTGCATGTAACGCTCATTGAGCAACGTCCAGAAATTATATCTTTTGTTGATCGTGAAATCGTCGAAGCACTTCAATATCACATGAGGAATTTAGGAATAACGCTTCGACTCGGTGAGAAAGTGGCCAGTGTGACCAATCGCAGCGATGGACAGGTTGAGACTCGCCTTGAAAGTGGGAAAAAAGTTGTCAGTGAATCGGTGCTTGTATCTGCTGGACGGCAAGGCGCCGTTGAAGGTCTCAATTTGGAGCTCGTTGGAATTGAAGCAGATAAGTATGGTCGTATTCATGTCAATGAGCAATTTCAAACAACAACACCAAATATCTATGCCGTTGGGGATGTGATCGGTTTTCCAGCGCTCGCCTCAACAGGAATGACTCAGGGGAGACTTGCTGCCAGTCATGCTTTTGGGATCCCCGATAAATCCGGCGATATTCCACTCCCTTACGGAATCTATACGATTCCAGAAATTTCTCTTGTTGGTGAGACAGAAAAAAGCCTTACCGAGAAGCAGATTCCTTATGAGACCGGAATCGCTCGGTATAAAGAAATTGCTCGGGGACAACTCATCGGAGATGAGCTAGGAATGCTCAAGCTCATCTTCCACATGGAAACCCATCAACTCCTTGGAGTACATATCATTGGTGAAGGAGCTACCGAGATCATTCACCTTGGGCAAGCCGTTCTTCATCTTAAGGGCGCTCTTGAGTATCTCACCGCTGGCGTCTTTAACTACCCAACGCTCACAGAGTGTTACAAAGTTGCCGCGTTAGATGGGTTAAATAAGTTACGAGCATAGCGAGCTTCTGGCAATCATTTCAATCACTTAAGTCCTTATCTCCTCCCGATCTCCCTCCCCCTCATTACAATTTTCGTTATCTGTGCTAAATCATGCACTCAATGACAGAAAGAATTAGTAATGTCTTATTTGTCGATGATGACGCCCAAGCGACTCAAACCTTGATTCGCTCATTGAATCGTTATCAGCCGAGTTTTCAATGTCATCATGCATCAAATGCTAGCGAGGCATTACGTCTTACTTCGACCCTCTCTCCCGAAGTTGCGATTGTGGATCTCTCACTTATTCCACAAATTGGCCCAGAGAGTGGCTTTTCATTAATCACCCAACTGCTACTCCTTGAGCCAACACTCCGTATTTTTGTACTCACAGGTCACAGTGGAGAGAACTTTGGGATTCAGGCAATTCAGTATGGGGCCGCAAGCTTTCTTGTAAAACCTATCGAGCCTTCTCATCTTTTAGCGCTTATTCTCGATGGAATCTCTTATTCTTTATTGCAACGACATCTGCGAAAAGTTGATGGAGATCGAGAGTGTTCAGTCAGTACTTCTGGATTAAGCAGTAGAAACAAAAAAATGCGCGAAGCAATTGAGAGCGTTGCTTTTGCAACTACTAATCTACAGCCAGTATTTCTTCTTGGAGAATCTGGAACTGGGAAGGGAGTTTTCGCCCAAGCAATCCACCGTGGGAATCCAACCCGAAAGGGCCCCTTTATCCGTTTTCAACCGAGTTTTGGAAGTCAGGATCTCATCTCTAGTGAACTTTTTGGTCATAAGAAAGGAGCGTTTACTGGTGCAACCGAGGATCGAAATGGTCTCATTGAAGAAGCAAATGAAGGCACTTTGTTTATAGATGAGGTTGATGAGCTCCCTCACGAAACACAGCTCATGCTTCTTAACGTACTTCAAGAGCGGGTCTTTCGTCGTTTAGGTGAGACAAAAGAACGGCGATCCCAATTTCGACTTATTGCTGCAACAAATCGTTCCTTTGAAGATATCCTTAAGGAAAAAAAACTTCGGAACGATTTTTATCATCGAATTGCTCATTTAACGATCTCCATTCCAGCGCTTCGTGAGCGCCCCGAAGATATCGAGCCGTTGGCAGTTGAGTTTTTAAGAATGATAAGTAACAAAGAAAAACTGACTGTTCATGGCTTTACTCCACAAGCCTTACTTCAGTTACAAAGTTATTCTTTTCCAGGAAATGTTCGAGAATTGCAGGCAAAAGTCGAGGGCGCTGCCTATCGCGCGCAGTTTTGTGAGCGTCGCTTAATTGATGTTTCTGACTTAGGGCTTGAATTAAAAAATAATATGCCCTCTCTAGAAGTCTCTTTCCATGAAAAAATTTCTCGCTATGAGACTGCGCTGATTCAAGATGCTCTCCTTAAAAACGATCACAACCAAACAAAAGCAGCGCAATCTCTCCTCCTTGATCGCAGCACCTTCCGAAGAATTCTCGCCCGCTCAAGCTAAATCCTCCCCCTCTGTGCCTCTGCGTCTCTGTGGTTAATAAAATAAAGCTTCACAAATGGAATTCTTCGCTTGAAGCTGACTATTTACAAATCTCTTCTGGCCAGGTTGATGGTTCTTGATAGTGCGGTTAGCAGTTTTTATTAAACCACAGAGACGCAGAGGCACAGAGGGGGAGGATTTGGATTAGCTGAAACGGGAGCGTTTTATTTCGAGAATTCTTTCGTAGGTGCGTTTGAGATCTAAAAACTGTTCGGTTCGATCTGCTGAGGAGTTCCCTATTTGGGAATCTGGGTGATAGCTTTTAACAAAGTGCCGATACGCCTGCTTAATTTCATCTTCGGTAGCATTTTCGGTGAGCCTAAAATGTGCAAGGAGTTCTGTGTACTCATCAAGAACCGTCTTTCGCTCCGGGGGTGGAGCTTCTTCCTCCTTCTTAAAAGGATTGGAGAAGGTAGGCAATTTATATGCGAGAAAAATCGATCCTCCTGCAATAAAGATACTTAAAAAGAAAAGTATATGAAAAATTCTACCGTAATATCCGGACAGGAGCAGCCTTACCTTTCTCATCCATGTCAATTGATTATTCATTCGTAAGGCAGAAACCTGCTCGCGTGCAAAATATTCTCCCTCTTCACTATCGGCACGCTGAGCAATTTCAACTCGCAGTTCAACATTTTCTTCATTGGGATCTGGTCGATACTGGACAAGTGTAGCGAAATATTTTCTCGCTTTTTGAATGTCATTCTTGTCGACACACTCTAGAATTCGTGCTGTATAGATCTGAACAAGCATTGCCTTGACCGAGGGATCTCGCGAGGAAGCTTCTTTCATGAGTCCGTTGACCTCTTGATCATCAAATGGCCAACTTTCTTCTGCTTTGTCTTCTTCGATAAACTGTTCCAGCGCTTTCGTTACAAGCGCATTAATTTTTTCATCTCTCCGATCTGGGCTAATCTTTCCAAGAAATTGAATCGCTCGTGCCGGATTTTCTCTTTCAAGTTCGTTGTTGATTAAATTAGTTAACGCCTGTGTTAACTTAAATTCAATTATATCCTGCTCCTTCTCCCCTGTTCCGTGCTTTCGAAATTGAATCGCTTCTCCCAGCTTGCCGACAGAAACAAGATAGTCGATCTTTTCTACAAATAAAAAAAGGCGTAACAATAATCGAAGATTTTCATCATCCTGCTTTAGAAATGTTTCTCCGAGTTTTTTTAATCCAATGATCTCCGCTGCGTTTTTTTCCTTTAATAAGGAGCTACTCCGAGTTACAAGCTCAACTCCAAGTGCTTGTTCAAATCCAGGAACCGAAAATGTCCACTCCTTTAAAAATAGAGGAAGTTGGGGAGAAGACTCGGCAAAATCCACAAGAACTTTGGCCAGTTCCTCTACTGTTGTTTTGCCTGTCTCAATATTACGTGTAAGAGAAGGAAGAAGTGCTTGGAGCTGCTCCTCAACAATTTGACCTTTCTCAGGAAGCGCAGAAACGAGATCGGTGAGCAGATGAAAGAAGAACACCGTAATCAATACGGCAATTTTTCGCCCTTTTGATACATGAAAAACATTTATCGTTGAATACAAAAACTGATGTTGCCAAAGCTGTCTTGCGTTGAGCTTTTGCACCCCTACTTAAGCTCCCTTTTTGCTGATAATTCCATAAATAGGAATTGCAAACCGACTCTGATCATTTTGAAAATGATCCGTCACAACATCGATCTGCGCACGAAGAGTGCCAATTGCTCCCTCTCCAACTCCAACAATAATTTCGTACTTTTTCCCGGCTTCTATCACTTTTAATTCTGTAGAAATCTGCGGATTGTCACTCTTTAAAGAAACGATTCCAACCGGCTTCTCACCTTCGTTGGTTATCGAAATCGTCTGTGAAACTGTCTTCTGTAACGGTCCTTCGAGTAATCCAAATGACACTTCAGATGGCGAAAGTTTTAGGTCACCTTCGATACGAGCAAATACTGGGATTTGAACCACAGGGTTGTTCTTACTTGTTGTTTTTATGGCGATATGTGAACGGAGAATCCCTACAGGAACATCGTCATTAAGCGAAACAGTAATTTGTTTCCCACGCTGTTTTCCTGTAACAAGATCTTTTGTCTCAATCTTAATGTAATCTGATTTTGAAGAAACATCGAGAACTTTTATCGGAGAATTTTCATCCAAGAGAATTGTTGCACTAAGAGTTTTCTTTTCGTTCTTTCCAATTTTTCCAAAATAAAGGTTTTCTGGTTTTAGTTCGATATCGGTTTTAACAGTACCCTGCAGAGTGAGCACGGAAGAGATCTCGCTGGGATCATTTGTATAAAGTCGAACACTCTTAACCTTGTACCCTTCAAAACCAGTTGTATCAAACGTCACCTTAACTGAAGTTTTTTCTCCTGGTTGAAGAGTGTTTTTTTCAGGAACTGCCGCTGTACACCCACAGGTTGGTTCAACACGCTGGATGATTAATGGGATACTGCCGCTATTGGAAATAACAAAATCATTGGATACTTTCGTTCCCTGAGAAACCGCACCAAAGTCAAAGATCGGATTAGAGATTGCCACCTTTGGTGGACTTTGTGGGGCAGCGCTCTCGGCATATGAGATTTGATTGAATATCACACAAGAACACCCTGTCAGGAGAATAAAGGATAAAAATCTTCTTTGCTGCCACACGGCCATTATCCAAAAATACTCTAAAAACCTGGCTAATATTGAGTTCATCTTCTCCACAGTTTACACCTCAGTTTTATTACTTCAAACTCGTGATCACTACATTGTTGCCTGAGCAACTTGATCCGGAGAACGCTCATATTCAGTCATGATGGTATCGAGAAGTTTCGTGTGCAAACGGCCAGCACGAAAATCCTCATGGTGAAGAATTCGACGATGAAACGGCATGTTCGTTTTTATTCCACCAACAATGCATTCATCAAGCGCTACAAGTAACTTTCGAATTGCCTCTTCCCGAGTTTGGCCAAATGCAATAATTTTCGCAATTAACGAATCATAGTACGGCGGCACTCGATAGCGGTCATAGAGAGCTGAATCCACCCGAATCCCTGGTCCACCCGGCGGATGGTATCCAACTATTTCTCCCGGACAGGGGAGTTGCGTAAGAGGATCTTCTGCGTTTATTCGAGCTTCAATAGCATGCCCAGTTCTCTTGATCGAATCCTGCGAAAAAGAGAGCTCCCTTCCTGCAGCTACCCAGATCTGTTCCTTCACAATATCAATTCCCGTCACCATTTCGGTCACCGGATGCTCTACCTGAAGACGGGTATTCATTTCAATGAAATAAAAATTGTCGCTTTGAGTGTCGACCAGAAACTCTATTGTCCCCACGCTTGTGTAATGAATTGCTCGAATTAATCGCAATGCCGCTTGATACATCCTTGAAAGCAGATCCTCTGACAAGCCAACTGCGGGAGTTTCTTCAATAAGCTTTTGATAGCGGCGTTGAATAGAGCAATCCCGCTCGCCAAGATGAATCGCATTATGGAAATGATCTCCTATAATCTGCACTTCCACATGACGAGCTCGAGAAAGAAATTTCTCAACATACATTCCGCCATCTCCAAATGCCGCCTCAACCTCCCTACTTGCTTGAACAAATGCGCTAACAAAATCCTTAGGATCGGTAACGATCTTCATCCCTCGTCCACCACCACCGGCTCGTGCTTTAATGAGTACCGGGAAACCTATTTTTTCAGCCTCCCTGAGTGCAGCTTCGGGATCTGTTCCACCTTCTTCAGAACCAGGAATCACGGGAACATCATTTTTCATCGCAACCTGGCGGGCACGTGACTTATCTCCCATCATCCGCATGTTTTTTACTGATGGGCCAATGAAAGTTATTCCACACTGTCCACAGATCTCTGTAAAAGAAGCGTTCTCACTTAAAAACCCATATCCAGGATGAACAGCCTCTGCTCCCGTTGCAGCAGCCGCGGAGATGATTGAAGATATATTGAGATACGATTCTGTTGCCGCATTTGGTCCGATACAGATACTTTCATTGGCAAGCTTTACGTGGAGAGCTTCTGCGTCCGCAGTAGAGTGCACCGCAACTGTTCGAATCCCGAGTTCATGACATGCCCGTAAAATTCGTAGCGCTATTTCACCACGATTTGCAATGAGGACTTTTCTAAATGGGGGTTTGTTCATATGAATGGTACTGTAACCAATTAAAAACCTTTCTTTTGCCTGCCAATCACCTGCTTACGAAGCTCCAGCTTCAATTCGAAAAAGAACTTCGCCATACTCTGCCATTTGTCCATCTTCAAGACAGATCTCAGTAATTCGTCCGGATATGTCTGATTCGATTTCGTTCATCAACTTCATAGCTTCAACAATACAGAGAACTGTTCCAACTTTAACAACATCGCCCACCTCTACATAAGGCTTGGCATCAATCGAAGGTCTTCGATAAAATGTTCCTACCATTGGTGATTTTATTTGATGAAAACTTTCTGATTCCTTTTTCTTTCCCTCAACAACAGAAAGCGCCTGATCTCGACGAACCTCTCCCGGCTCAAGATACGTAGTTGGCATAGAGGTTCGTTCAAAATTCGAAACCTGCATCCCTGAGGGAGCTGCAGATCCTGGAATTGACTCGCCGCCACGCTTCAGACGAAGCTTTAAACCGTCTCGTTCAAGCTCAAACTCTGATACGCAATACTCATCGAGCGTTTTTAATATTGCGGTAAGTTCCTCGACCTCAAATTCTTTACTCACACTTGTCTCGTCCTTTAGTTTGAGGGGCCTCTTGGGATCATGTAAGCTGTTTGTCACTTTTTTACCGTTACTTTTTTTACCCTACTCAGAACACACAATGCTGCATTTTAAAAAGCGCGTTTTTGAGTTCCAAGACGCTATCAATATTCGCAGACAAAACCACATCATTATAGTGCTAAACCCTTTCTTGGGTGTAATCTAAAATATATCAAGAAGAGTTCTGGATAAAGAGGTTAAGCGGTTTAAAATCGCTTTAAGAGCGCTTCGAGAGCTAGACTATAGCCTTCTGCCCCAAGTCCAACCACACACCCGAGAACAACCTCACTTATGAGCGAGTGTCGTCGAAAGGGTTCACGAGCATAG
Organism: uncultured Bdellovibrionales bacterium; assembly: GCA_964505555.1. Classification (GTDB taxonomy): domain Bacteria; phylum Bdellovibrionota_C; class UBA2361; order SZUA-149; family CAZDIO01; genus CAZDIO01. The sequence goes on along the minus strand of CAZDIO010000139.1, from coordinate 15,660 downwards.
ATATTGGAGAGGTGCACTTCTATTACTGGGATTGTCATACTTTCCAAGGCATCACGTATCGCAACACTTGTGTGTGAATAGGCAGCGGGATTAATAATCATTCCTACAGCATCTATTCCCGCTTTTTGAATAGCATCAACAAGTTCTCCTTCAGAATTTGATTGATAGGCATTGAGTGTATATCCGGCTTGAAGAGCTCGTGCTTCTAATGTTTTTGTAATCTCAGAAAGAGTGTGTGAGCCATAAATCTCTGGCTTTCTTTTGCCTAACAAATTAAGGTTTGGCCCGTTAATGAGGGAGATAGTTTTTGCCATCTCTTTTGCTACTCCTCTTCAAGTTCATCAAGAGCATCAAGGAAATTTTCTTCCAAACTGACCTCAGCAATGATCTTTGAATCTTGTTGCTGAGCTTTTGTTTCCTTGGATGTTTCTGTTCTTGTTTGTCTCTGTTTCTCAGTATAGTCACCGAGGGCCTCAAGAAGCCTCTTTAATGCCGGAGTTTCGGGAGCAGAGTGTTCGATTTCAAGAAGTTCTCGTACACAGAATTCGATCATGCCATCAAGATAGAATAATTTTGCAAGCAATAATCGACCACGAAGATTTTTTGAGTCGCTAGTTAATGCTCGAAAACAAACCTCTCTTGCCTCGGCTCGAGTTTCGTTTTTCTCTCCCAGCACCTTAGCAAGCTCAATAAATTCTTTTGCGGCTGGATCAGTAGCTACTCTTTTTCGAAGAGTATCAATGTCGAGAGGTTGATCGTGCTTGGTCACTACCGTTAGCTTTATAGGAGCAACGGGTCCTGAAAAAGCGCAGGAGCTAGAAAACTCTAGCTCCTCGCTACTTTCTTCAAAAGCTTTTGCTTTTTAACTCGTTGTTGTTGTGGTGGTCGTTGTCGCTGTATCCGATGAACTGCCACAATTGTCTTCATTAGTTAAAGTAATTGTTGATGTTGCATCGATCGTAAAGGAGTCCCCACTTTCGCTATGTCCTGTTACGGATATTTCAACATCATGAGTGCCTGCTACTGGAGTATCTCCAGAAGCACTGTATGCAACAGTTCCTGTTGTTGGACTTACACTTGCTCGAAGCAACACAATACCAGAGAGACCGGCAGAGGAGCTCGCATCAATCGTTGTTGCTAAATTAGCAGCAGCAGATGGTGCTGTGGTGCCGTCATCAACCGTAATCTCCACAGAATCAATAACAATCGCCTGTGTCGTATTATTGGTAATATTTAACGTTACAGTCCCATTCCCAAATGGCTCTTGCTGAGTTCCGGTGACAGAGGGATCGCAATCTTCTGTTCGATCAGTCGTTATATCAAGAGATGCTCCACTTCCACCTGAATCAGAAAAGCTTACCCCACTAACTGCTACGGCATTGTCAGTATCAACATCACTTGTATCGACAATAACCCCGCCACCAAGGTTTCCACCAGCAGCACCAGGGAACCCAGTAAATCCGGTGGGAACATCACCAGTAATGACAATACTTCTTCGAGCGATTAGGCCTACACCAATTGGTGCACGACACTCTAAGAGATAACTTCCTGGAAGAAGAGCTCCCAAGACACCGCTCATTACCCCGCCTGAGCCAGTATGCTCAAAGGCGACTCCATTTGAACTTGGTTCTACAATTGCAATTCCTCTTTCAGATTCACAAAAAATTCTTAAAAATGCGAGTGGGGCACCTCGAGGATCTCGTGCTGTAACTGTAAAAGGTGTGGTCTCTGTAACACTGAGACTATCGTCAGTTATCTCAATCGTTAGTGTTGCTCCTGCTCCACCATCCGAGACAAACTGACTTCCTAAATCATCTGTGTCGTTATCTGTGTTTCCTTGATCACAGCCAACGAAAACCAAAAGGCCTAACAAGCCGAAGCAGACTGTAGTAAACAGACCTCGCCATATTTTGGATGTAATCATTTTTTCTTTCCTCATTCCACCGAACTTTTCAGTTCCTAAAATTACTCGCTGTTTCTAAAATTCCTACGCTACGTTAATCCACCCCTTACAATTATTCCCCACTGCTTGTAGATGAACTTGTGCTGCTACTGGTTGAGCTTGAACTTGTAAAAGTTCCTCCAGTCCCTGCACCTGTCTGAAACCCAGGATCACTATCACTCGTGGTGCAACATTCAGGAACATCTGTGAAGATGATCTGATAGTTTACCGGATTAGTAACCATGGTATCACCCGCCTGAGTAATACCGGTTACAGTACACTCTGCAAGCATTCGAAATGGGAATTGTGGTAGATAGTTACGGTTGACCCCAATCCAGGAAATGATGTCAGTGCCAACAATTGGAAACTGCACGTATGCTGTGTTTCCACCACCTGATGAATCATCACCTGAGGAAGGATCAAGAACAGTGGTAAAATACCAAGCATCGCTTGGTATGGTTAAGCCCGGATCGCTTCCCGCAATGGAATAAGAACAATCTGCGCCAATGGTTCTTATATATTGTGCGGTCAGTCGGTTCTCAAGCCCGATAAACCCCCGCTCAAGATCTCCAGAATCATCAAGCTGTGCTGGAACAAAAATCAAATTCGTCCCGCCAGGTAGTTGATTTGGCAACTGTGTTGCGGAATCAATATCAAGGGCAACAATGGAACCTGAGTCCCCCTGGTCACCGCTTGAATCAATGAAAAATCCTAACGCAAGAAAGGATGTTCCCTGATCGTTGTTAGTTGAACTTCCGCAACTTAGAAAGCCCGCAAGCAGACAAACACTTACAAGCGCTTTTAAAATCTTACTCACCGTTGACATTCTGTTAGCCTCCAAGCAAACAGTTTTTGACTCTCTCTTGCTCATTTCGTAATACCTTCGACTAAAAACTATTAACAACAAATTTTACAACTTCAGAAATCTTCACTCGTTTAAGAACTGGCACTCCTAGCTCCTGAATAAAAACAAAGTTAAGCATCTCGCCACTTCGTTTCTTATCCGCTTGTAACGCCTCTTCCCACATCTTGCACTGCACCTCTTTTTTAACCTGTTTATCTTTACTTCCAAACAGATCCGCCGGTATCCCTACCGGAAGGTTCAGTGATCGAAGAAGAGTCTCAGTTCTTGTTACTACCTCAGCCTGTGTGAGCCCAAGATGCTCTCCAAACCGGAGCGCCACACTTAAACCCATCGCTACTGCCTCGCCATGTAGGTACCTTGAAAAACCACTTCTACTTTCAATAGCGTGACCTACTGTATGTCCAAGGTTCAAAAACGCTCTCTGTCCAGTTCGATCTTCTCTATCTTCTCGGACAATGTCGAGTTTTGTCCTGGAACAAAACTCGACAATCTCCTCAAGAACAGAATTTTCTTTTTTTAATACTCCCTGAACGTTTTTCTCTAACCATTCAAAAAAATCACCTGAAGCAATCAGCCCGCATTTTACTACTTCAGAAAATCCCGAAAGATATTCCCGTTGGGGAAGTGTCTGAAGAAAGTCTAAATCGCTAACAACCAAACTCGCAGGATAAAAAGTTCCAAGAATGTTTTTCCCTGAACCCTCACCTTTCTTTTCTCCAACAACATTCACCGCAGTCTTTCCACCTAACGCCGAATCAACCTGCGAAACCACCGTCGTCGGAAGATGAACAAGCCCAACGCCCCGCATATACAAAGAAGCCAGGAGTCCAGAAACATCACCAACAACCCCTCCACCAAAACCAATCACCACATCCTCACGACCAAATCCTAAAGAAAGCATCCGACTTGCAAACTCGCCAATTACTTTTAAGTTTTTCGCATCCTCTCCACTCGAAAGAATAAAATCTTCAACATCAAGCTGTGCTTCATTGAATATCGCCCGCACTTTTGTTCCATGCAGACGAAATACATTTTCATCAACAACCAATGCTATCTTTCGTGCTTCTGGCCAGAGAGATTTTACTCTTTCTGCTAACTCAAGATACCCACCAGAAGAGACAGTAACTTGCTCAAAAGCGCCTTGCTGTAATTGACCTCTGGTACGATCCGGTATGAGAATTTTTTTCTCAGCTCGGCTTTGCATTCGCAACTCTCCTCGAATAATCTGCGCCACCTCTTCAACACTCAGAACATCAGTCCAGACTGTCAGATCAGCTTGGCGATACAACCCATAGCGTTCTCGATAAAGCGCCTGTAACTTACTCGCTCTATCACCAGAACCTGCTAAGAGTGGCCGAAGTTCCACTTTCTTGCATTGCTCCTCCTCGATAATTCGCGCTAGCGATACCTGAGGGGAAACCGCAAGATGAACAACAAATGCACCTTGTCGTATTAACGCTCGATTTGACTCTCGAAGAAGCGTTCCACCACCCAAGGAAATAACTTCAGCTGATTCATTGCTGAATATCTCTCTGAGGGTTTCGCTTTCAAGGGTTCGAAACCGATCCTCTCCTTCTACCCGTATAATTTCTGTAATACTCTTGCCGCTCTTTCTTTCAATTGCGACATCAACATCCACCCATCGTAGACTAAGCAGTTCACTTAGCCTTTTTCCAACGCTGGTTTTTCCCGATCCAGAAAAACCCTGTAAAACTATCTTTTGCTGCGTTAGCTTACGCTCCGCACTGCCTACAACAACCACCCCTTACATCAAACTCGGATCAAAACTTCCTTCAACAATGTGTGGAGTAATGAAGAATATTAACTCTTCGTCACTCTTGTCGATCACTGTATTTCTAAACATTACGCCGAGAAATGGTATGTCCTTAAGAAATGGCACACCATTTACGCCGTCGTTATCACGTAACCGATACACACCACCAAGAGCAAACGTTTGCCCACTCTTTACTAAAATTGAGGAGGTTGCTTCTCGCTCGAGTGTCGATGGAATGTTGTCAACTTGATTTCTTCCAAAGGTGCTACTCTTTGCGTTCACATCAAGAAGCACATAGTAATCTGATGAAGCCTGTGGTGTTACCCGAAGCTCAATTCCGACATCGATCTCTTCAAACGCGCTGCTTCCACCTGCTGAAGCATTAGCTCCAGAGCCTGTTGCAACTGACGTTCCAGAATCTGGGAGTCGAACTCGGACAGTTTCTACGCTTTTAATCTCAGCTTGTTTATTATTAACCGTTGCAACTTGTGGACGACTGATAACTTTTACCTTCCCTTCCGTCTCAAGCGCACTGAGTCTCATGGCAACAGCTCGACTACCATCCGCAGAATCAAAGAGCGCACTAATCGCACTTCCTGATGCAGCTGTTATGGCAGCAGGAAATTGCACCATCGGAATCGTAGCAGCGGCACTGCCATCTGCAGTTACTCCTGGCAATATTCCTGCAGCAGATCCTCCGACCGCAATGCTATTTGGAAAATTAAATCCGGTAGCATTTCCAGTTTCTGGTGACGCTGCATAGAGAAAGTTCCATTGAAAACCAAGATCACGAAGGACGTTTCGTCCTGCTTCTACGATCTGTGTTTCAAGAAGAACTTGCGGGGTGCGCAGATCGAGCTTCTTAATAAGCTCCTGTGCTGCCATCTGACCGCGATGAATGTCTTTTACTATGATCTGATTTGTTCGCTCGTCAACAGAAACACTCCCTCGTTCCGTAATGACTGTTTCAACTTGCTCTTTGATATCAGTTACTCGAGCATAACTTACTCTCGTATATCCAACCTCCAAAGCTTCAAGTTGGTCTTGAGCTACCGCTGCCTCATGTCGCGCAAGTCGCTCTTGACGTAACTTTTCAACAGGAGCAATACGGATAACATTTCCTTCCTCTTCTTTATCAAGGCCGTTGGTTCGAAGAATAACATCGAGAGCCTGATCCCAGGGAACGTCGATCAAGCGGAGTGTTACCTTACCGGTAACATCTTCACTGGCGATGATATTTAAATTCGACACCTCAGCAATAATTCGAAGTGCGTTGTCGATATCAGTGTCTTGAAGATCAAGAGAGATCAACCGTCCTGAATATGTTTTTCCACCTTCAAATGCTCGCACCGGAGCAGCTGGCGTTCGCGCTGCTGCATCATCCGTCTTTTTCTCCTCTTCTGCTTTAGGCTCTTCAGCAAGCTGAGCTCGAGCATCAGCAGCAGAGTAAGGTTTTTTTGCCGTAATGATAATCTTCTCGCCTCTCGGTGTCGCTTTGAGTGAGATCCCAGGATCAACAAACATCCTTACCGCAGCAATCTCCCCTTCTTGCACTGCACGTACGGTTCGGATTCCAGCAACTCCCGGTAAACCAATTTGTGGCAATGTTGTTTGCTGAGAAACGGTTGCTCCAGGAATTGAAAGCACATACTCACTTGGATTTGTTTGCTTTAGCTCATAGCCAGCCTCATCAGAGAGGCCAACGACAACCTGACCAGAAGTATTTCTCTCCTTTGCAAGTTGCAATGTTTGAACAACGATCGGTTCTGCATTCTTTGCTGTCGCTTCCGGCTCCGCAGCGGCACCGTTCTCTGCGCCAGCAGAACTGTCCGCAAGCTCCATCTTCTCTGCTTCCGTTGTTGCTTGATCTGACTCAGAACTCATAGCTTCCTGAGCAGCAAATCGCTCGCTCGAAGCTATATTTGCTGACGCATCTTGAGAAACAAAGGTAATAAGCAACGTATTTGCTTCATTGTCGATGCTATGAGTCACTTTATCTTCATTAGAAGCAAGCTCTGTCAGATCAAACACGATTCGTGAGCGATCATTATGGTTCCCGAGTCGAACACTTTTCAGAAATAGGTCGTTCTCAACCGGAAACGATCTATTGACGCTTGCTGTTTCTCCCAACAGATCGAGCACGATCCGTGGAGGATCCTGAAGCGAAAATACATTAAATAAAGGATCCGCACTTCCGGTATGAACTTTCAACCGAGTAAACGCTTCTCCTTTTTCAAGTTGGAGATCGAACCCTGTTTCTTTATTTGAAATAAGATTCTCACTCTGTAAAACAGCTTGAGTATCTCTCGCTATTGGTTCTGTTGTCTCTGTTGTTTGCAGTGATTGATCTTGCCCCTCATGAACTGCCCCGTCAGCAGTATTCACCTCACTAGTTGCAAGCACCTCATCAGAGGTATTGCGAACTGCACAACCACTCATTAAGAAAACAAGAACAGCGACACAAAGAGCTTTGCCACGCACGCTCATGAAATCTCTCCTCAGCCTCAAAATTGTACCAGTTTTTCGAATTCTCATTTGAATCAAACTATAAATGCCTAACCCTTACTAGAGACCCTACTTCGTAGACCAGATCCGATTTAGAATCAAACCTTTAAACCTTAAAATCGCCGTTCAGCAATTTTGCAGTTAGGTCAGTTCGCATTTAAACTACTTCGCATTTAAACTACAAAGCAGGGCGGAATCAACTTCTCTTACAATTCCCCGCAACAATGAGATTACCTTTCGGTGATCTTGACTAACTGTGCATTAAAAACACCTAACCAAGAGGTCTCATATCTTGCACACGGAGATGAGTAAAGTAGTAAAATGCTCACAAGTAACTTTATGTTACTTGTAATTCTTCCCTTAACTGCGAGAAGTTTTTATTACCGATACTACTCTACTGGTAATTGTGATGGAGAAAGTTGCGGAAGGTTTCTACAGATTTTTAGCAATTATAGATTTAAATCTTTTTCTTTGGATGGAGCACGACGACGTTTTCCACTTTTATCTGTTACTTTAGGCCTTTCTTCCTCTCTCAAGAATCGAAATGTTGTCGCAACAACCGAGCCTTTCAGTGCAACTTGCTCCTCTCCAACTTTCGGCTCAGTCATTCTAAACTCGTCAAGGTTTACGATTCGATCTAAATGACCAACTTCATCAAAAAATGTTGCTATCTGGTGATATGTCCCAGCAATTTCCATCTCTACAGGAACTTCAGCATAATAATCCTTCTTTTTCTCTGCTTGTGGCTTAAAAAGACCAATATCAAGACCAGCATCACGACCTAACGTTGATACTTGAGAGAGAAGATCGTCAATCTCCTTTTCATTTGGGAGTTGTTGTAACGCTTTTTTCAACTCGACATCGAGCTTAGCGACCTCTTCGCGAAAGGAATCGAGATTCGCAGCAATTCCTTCCTGGGTAGCAATCTGAATACGATATCCATCAGCACCGTTTATTTTTTTATCGATCTCACTGAGTTCAGTAAAAACAGGAGAGATAAATGAGGTCCAAAAAACTGTGATGATAAAAGCTACCGATGCACACAAGATGCCGACTTTATGCAAGGTGGGCCGCTCAAGAATGTTTTCAATGTGTTTATTCATGGTTTACGCCTTACATTCCTTACGAAGGGGTTGATGTGAGCTTACTTTTTGGTTCAGCTGCAGCCTCTTTTCCAGGAGTCTCTTCTTGCTCTTCTTTTCCTACTTTTAGTGCATCAGTAAGTTTTACCGTTACCGAGAACTTTTTTAGATTTACATTCTTCACCTTTTGCTTTGTAGAATGGTTAAGATCGACCATTCCAAAATATGGTGATTTTTCGAGATCGTGCATAAAAAGCGCTATCGTCTCGTTATCTAATGCTACTCCCTGAACAACAAGCTCCCCAGACTTTTCGCTCACCGATGAAAGCCAAGCCTTCTCAGGTATAGATTGGTTAAGGTCATCAAGAATACGAACCGGGCCATGCTGCTTTGCCATTAAAGTTGCTATCGTGTGTAGTTTCTCTCGAAGGGTCTTTTTATTCTTTTCAAGTTCGGATACTTCTTTGGTGATTTTCTTTAATTGCGTCAGACGTGTTTCAAGTTGAAGTTTTTCTTCACGCGCAGCTTCAAGATGACTTGCAAAACTCCAGCGCATTCCAAGACATGTCAAAAAAGTTAAACTCACCGCAACAATAAACCCAGCAAGTTGCAACAGATGACTGGTGCTGGTATCCGATTTCTCTCCAAGTAAGTTTATATGAATCATCGACTCGCTCTCCTTACTGAATGGCGTGAGATTTATCGCCAAGCCTTCTTGCGGCAAGACCAATGCTAACGCTCATCACGGGCGAGATCTCATCGAGATACTCGCGATCAAATTGAGTGCTAGAATCAAGCCCGCGCATCGCATCGATAAGCTTACAGTTTAATCCTGTTTTTGCGCTCAGTTCTTCTAAAAGTCCTTGCACCTGAGCACCACCTCCAGAAAGGTAGATGCTTTCGATTGCGCGATCCGTAGAAGCCGCATTCCAAAAAAACCCTAATTGCCGTTGGAGTTCAGAAGCAACATGCTCGGTAGTACGCTCAACTGTTTCATGCAAAAGGTGTTGATCTATATTTTGTGGGACGTGGCCCATCTTTGCCTGCTCTGCTTCAAGGGGCTTGAGACTTAACGTTTCACAGAGCGCATCGGTATACAGTCTTCCACCTACCGCAACATCCCCGGTAAAGATCGAAACTCCATCTTGAATGATATTGACACTACTGTAGCGAGCACCAACGTTAATTACTGCCACCGTTTTCTGGCGTTCTTCGGGATAGTTCATCGTAAACATATTCTCAAGGGCAAAGTAATCCACATCAACAATAGCTGGTTGAAGCCCACTGTGAGTAATCGCCTCTAGAAAACTCTCAATGATCTCATTTTTTACTGCAACGAGCAGTACATCCATCGTTGATTTGCCGTGTTCAGCAAGTACCTGATAATCAAGATGAACGGCGTTGATACTATGAGGAATATAGTTGCTTGCTTCGTAACTGATCGTGCTTGAAAGTTCCTTCAGAGAACAATGACCCATGGTGATTTTTTTTGTAAAGACAGAGGGGCCTGGCACGCAAGTTACGGCGTGAGTTGAAGTGATCCCATTTGCCTCAATAATTGCGCGGATTGCATTTCCCACTGCATCGGGACGGGTGATCACATTGTTTTGAATTGCACCAGCTGGGGTTGGAGCAAAACCAGCGCTTTTAAGCTTCGGCTTTTCACCTCCAATATCAAGCTCCATCAATTTGATAGTGCTTGACCCAATATCAATACTGACAAGCTGCTCTGCAACTTTTCGACCAAGAAACGAGGAAACTAATTTTGACACCATAGAAATTTATCGTAAACTTGTGTAAAAATAGACATTGCTCCTTACAGAAACGGTTTCCCTACCCTGCCAACGCCAGAACTTGATGTGGAACAAGTAGAGTCTCTGTAACTATGTATCGGAAGAATTTGAGAAAAATTTCACTTACGATGCTAGAATCTACTATTTTCTTCTTTTATGTAATCGTTTCAGGAAGTTAGATTAAACAAACAATGGCCGCAGAGAGTTTTGCAGTAAGAGTTGTCGTCCCAGGCCTCCCCTCTCCCTTGTCCTATGCCCTCCCTCAGACGAACTCCTCTATCGATATCGGAGCTGAGGTTGTTATCGAGATCGGAACAAGGAGAGCTTCAGGATGGGTGATAAAAAAAGAACCTTTAGAAGAAGCACTCAAGCAATTATCGACTCCACAACTTAGTCTTTTTAAAGAAACTGAAACTCGATCTTTAAAATCCATTATCTCCTCATCCTCTGCTTTTCTTCCCGATCAGCTCTATCTTTTTGAGTGGATGGCAGAGTACTACGGCGCTTCGCTTGATGAAGTAATTGAAAATGCACTTCCAAAAAGAAGTGAACCACAAACTCTTCGTTGCATTCAACGAACGGAGCAGTTGATGGAGCTTCTTAAGAATGATCTTCAGTTTATTGAAGACCTAAAAAAGAAGGCTCCTCTTCAAGGTGAAATACTTTCCGTTCTAAACGCTACCAACGAAGCGATCCCCCTTGAAAGCCTAAAGCATATCGGCAGCTCACTCTCTAGTGCCATCACCTCATTAGAGAAAAAAGGATTCCTCAAACGAATCACGCAGGTGCGCTCTCCATTTTCAACAACAAACCACACGATCAGTGAGCAGCTCTTTTCTACCCTTAAGCCTCCTCAGCTTACGGAAGCTCAACAAAGTGCCTGTAGAGAAATTGTAACGGCTCTTGAGAAAAGTCAGTTTTCTCCTCTCCTTCTCTTTGGTGTTACAGGAAGCGGAAAAACGGAGGTTTACCTCCAAGCAATCGAAGAGGTACTCAAGCAAGGTGGTTCTTCCCTGGTCATTGTCCCTGAGATTGCTCTTACTCCCCAGCTCCTTGATCAGTTTCAAGCGCGACTTCAGATCCCCATCGCGCTCCTTCACAGCCAAGTAGGAAATTCTGCACGCTGGGGGGCTTGGGATGCGCTTCTTGAAGGGAGATACCGCGTCGCCGTTGGTGCACGCTCTGCGGTCTTTGCTCCGCTTCGTGATCTTCGTTTAATTATTGTTGATGAGGAACATGAAAGCTCTTACAAACAATCAGATGGTCTTCGCTACCACGGCAGAGATGTTGCCGTCATGCGAGCAAAATTTGCAAATTGTCCTGTTATTCTTGGTTCAGCAACACCCTCTTTTGAAAGTCTCTTAAATGCAAAAAAAGGAAGATATCAGCTCCTTGAACTTCCTGAGCGAGCAACGACACGCCCAGTGCCACTATTAGAAATCGTAGATCTAAACGCTATTAAGCGACGAGAGATGGCCTCAGAAAACATCTCTCCCCAACTTCATAAGGCGATGACAGAAACACTCTCCAAACAGGGACAGGTAATTATTCTCTATAATCGACGGGGCTTTTCAAGCTATCTTCAGTGTGACAGTTGCTCAGAGGTTGTTACCTGCCCAAATTGCTCGGTGACTCTCACCTATCATCAAAAGCGAAAAAAACTTCTTTGTCATTATTGCAGCCTCTCTCTTACCCCCCAGATGTTTTGTAAGTTCTGCCGAGATCGCCGCACTACGAAAGCTGAAGAGGAAACTTCTACCCATGGAACTCTTGTTCATCGGGGAGGGGGCACAGAACGAATCGTTGAAGAGCTTTTGTCGCTCTTTCCACAAGCAAGCATCGCGCGAATGGACCGCGATAGTGTTAATGATAAGGGAGCTTATCGGAGAATTCTTGGTGATGTGCGCCAGGGTCGAACTGATATTCTTGTAGGCACCCAGATGGTCGCTAAAGGACATGACCTTCCCGGTGTTACCCTGGTAGGAATCATTGATGCTGATGTTGGACTTCATCTTCCGGATTTTCGTTCTAGTGAAAAAGCGTTTCAATTAATCACCCAAGCGGCCGGGAGAGCCGGACGAGGTGAGGAATCAGGACGGGTCATTGTTCAAACGAGAGAACCAAATCATCCGACAATTGTTGCTACAAAAACTGCTCGATTTAAAGCGTTTGCACGGTTTGAACTTGATCACCGAAAATCGCTCTCCTATCCCCCGTGGGGTCGGTTGATGAGGTTGATTGTTTCTGCTCCCGACAAGGCATTTGCAAAACAGTGCGCTTCAGCACTTCGTGAAGAGATCCGTAATTACTCCAGTAATTTTCCACCGGAGGCATTTTCTGTTCTTGGCCCAACGCCTGCACCACATGAAAGGCTAAGAAACCGCCACCGTTTTCACCTTCTCGTAAAAGCGTCCTCTGCAAAATCCATCTCCCAACTTGCCGCTCATCTTACTCAATGGAAACACACCTCACTGCCTAATCACCGCCGCGATGTGCGTTTGGCTATTGATGTTGATCCGGTTGATATGTTGTGAGGTCGGAGCATTTGGTTGCTGCCAGCTAAATTGTTTATATACCGCAGAGGCCGCAGTATATAAACAATTCGTTGTTGTGTCAGGTACGCTTAACTTAACCTTTAACATCCTTTCTCAAAGCAGTTCTCTACTTTAGTGCCGCTAAAAGTATCGCTAGAAGGCCACCAAAATCGCCATTTGACATGATCACTACAAGATCTCCTGAACGAAGTTCGGAAAGAAGATAATTTTTTATCTCGTCAATTGCTTCGAAAGAAAATGCCTCTTTCCCTGCGCTCTTTAGCTCTGTAACCAACGCCTTTACATCAAGAGGAACAACCGGTGTTGAGGTGGCGCTATAATTTGTTCCCTCCTTAACTTCTCGAAGAATAACCGTATCAGCAACAGAAAAACTTTTTTGATACTCATTTTGAAAAAAAGATCTCCGGCTCGTGTTTGATCGGGGTTCATAGACGGCAATCAGTCGTCTTGTTGGAAAACTCTCCTTAATTCCTTGTAACGTTTTTCCTACCGCCGTGGGATGGTGGGCAAAATCTTCAACTACTACAATATCTTTTGGAAGGTAAAACACTTGCTGTCTTCGAAGTACCCCCGTAAATGCCTCAAGACCAAGTCGGATCTCATCAACGGTTAATCCAAGAACTTTCCCCACCGCACAAGCGGCCGTAAAGTTAAGAGCATTATGTTGCCCAGTAAGCTCAGTCTTTATCTCGACCTTCTCCTTTTCAATCTGCAGAGCGAGCTTTTGGATGGGCTTTTTCTCTTTATTGTGCTGCTCTCTTGAAACAAGCCGTGAAAAAGAAGTTGCTTTTTCTCCGTAAAAAAATATTTGAGCAGAGATCTCCGGATCGTTCTTCCATTTCTTTACTGCCTCTTCTAATCGCGGATCTCCATCCCAAACAAACACCCTCCCTTCTTTTGGAACCCGAGCGACCACCCGTCGAAACTCCTCTTCAATCTGCTCTACTGACTCATAGATATCTCCGTGATCAAACTCCAAACTGGTAATCACCAAAAGATCTGGCCTGTAGGAGTGAAATTTCGGCCACTTTGCAAAAAACGCACTGTCATACTCATCTCCTTCAAACACCACCACCCGTTTTTGAAGAGGTAAAGTTTTATCTACCGGACGAATCGTCTGTGAGAGATTTTTTGGAACACCGCCGATAAAGTATCCTGGTTTTCTTCCTGCTTTTTCAAGAAGGGTAGCGATCATCGCGGTGGTTGTGGTTTTTCCGTGAGTGCCAATAACCACGACGGATGTTCCGCACTGAGCACGAGAACCCACTAAGAGCGCAGAAAACACCTCCGGCATTGACGCATAGGGAAGGTTGTTTTCAAGTACATATTCAACCTCCGGATTTCCCCGACTCAAACTATTTCCAATCACCACAAGCGCAGGGTGAGGTTTGAGATTCTCTACGGAATACCCCTCAAACACCTTGTCAGCAAGGTCTTTAACAACCTTCCCCATCGGGGGATAAAAAGCTTTGTCACTTCCGGTTACAATAAATCCAAGCTGCTTAAGAAGAGAGAGCACGGCAGCCGTGCCCGTTCCACAAACACCAGAGATATGAATATGTGCGGGAGGAGTAAGAGCGGTAACGAATTTTGCCCGGTCAACACTTCCTTGATCAAGTACGGGTAAGGTCTTCACGAAAATTCTCCCTACTTTTTTAAGCCGTAGGAGATATCTCTTGTAAGACGTGAAGCTCCTCCACCTGCTTCTAAGAGAGCATGATGCTGCATCCAAAAATCAATAAGCACAAGCGCAAGCATCGCCTCAGCGATCGGCACTGCCCGAATTGCTACACAAGGATCGTGTCTTCCTAATGTTTCAATCGTTTGTGAATGAAAATTAACATCTATCGTATTTTGAGTTTTTGGAATTGAAGATGTGGGCTTTACGACCATTCGGGCCACAATGGGTGCACCAGAGGAGATCCCCCCAAGAATTCCACCGTGGTTATTAGAATGAAAACCATCTTCAAACATCTGATCATTCATGGCACTTCCCCGAAGGGCCGCAGCAGAAAATCCTGCACCGATCTCAACTCCCTTTACTGCTGGAATCGACATTAAGGCCGAAGCTACTGCGGCATCGAGCTTTCCAAACACCGGTTCACCAAGTCCCGCTGGTACTCCTGTTGCCTGAACCTCAATAACTCCCCCCACGGAATCTCGGTCCTTCCTTGCTGATTCGATCTCCGCTTTCATAGCGGAAACACAATCGGGATCAACCGAGCGCACCTCGTTTTCTTCAACCTGGTTCCATTGATACTTTTTTGCCCTCACACTTCCGATCTGCACAACCGCTCCTTGCACAGTAATTCCGAACGCCCGGAGGAGTTGCTTTGCTACCGCGCCTCCAATAACCCGTGAGAGGGTCTCTCGTGCTGAAGATCTCCCACCACCCCGATAGTCACGGTGTCCATACTTAGCAAAATAGGTAAAATCAGCATGTCCCGGACGGAACCGATCTTTTATCGCTAGATAGTCTTTGGATTTAACATCTTCATTGATAACGATCGCCGCAAGCGGCGCACCGGTAGTTTTTCCCTCAAAAAGTCCGCTGACAATCTCTACCTTATCTCCCTCCTGTCTTGGTGAAACAAGTTTTGATTGACCAGGCCGTCTTCGTTCCATCTCTTTTTCAAGAGCGCTCAGATCAAGCTCAATTCCTGCCGGACACCCATCAATGACCACACCGAGCATCTGCCCATGGCTCTCTCCAAAACTTGTAATACGAAATAATGTTCCAAAGGTATTCCCGGTCATACCTATTTTCCTAAAGGGTGAAGGTTCGTTTCCACAAGAGTAAAGACTCCAAAAATACGTTAAAAATCTAATGAGTGCGTGACCTTGCTCAGATACTGAAAATTTCCCCTGTTATTAAAAGCGATTGGAACAATATTTGCAAGTAATTACGGGAAACCGAAGGGGTCGTCTGAAAGGAGTAATAACGAAGAGCGTTCACTTTTCTACATTATGGATGTAAACGGACACTATAATAATCATGATGCAGGCCGCACAAAAAATCAGCCGGCTTCGCGTTTAACCCAGGATCGAAAGCCTCGCATTCTTATTGTAGATGATGAGGAGAGTATCTTGTGGTCACTCTCTCGCACACTTACCCTTTCTAACGAGGAGTATATTATTGGCACT
>CAZDIO010000138.1:0-24789 GCA_964505555.1 uncultured Bdellovibrionales bacterium | reverse complement strand
CTTCGCTCGCAACGACAAGTGAGGGCGCTCATTTTGTTAGAGGCTTCTAAGCTTGTGTATAAGAAAAGCGAGGACCGCGCGCAGTTATTTCTGGCGTGGGTATAAAAGAAGTAAACGCGCTACTTTTTCTTCTTCGTGCGCGTTTTTCGTTTCTTTCGTGTGGCGACGAGCTTTTCACGTCTCTTCGTTACGATCGTGCTAAAGTAGCCGGGATACTCTTTTTCAAGGATGGTCTGAAGAGTGTGGCTTGGTTTTGCACCTACTGAGATCCAATATTTTACTCGATCTTCTTTAAGCTTTACCGCGGGAGGATCCAGTGAGGGATTCATCGTCCCAAGAAGTTCCAAATACCGTCCATCACGAGGATTGTCTTCATCCGTCGCTACAATTCTATACAAGGGAACATTCTTTCGCCCGTGCCGTGAACACCGAATCGCAACTGCCATTATCCTTTCCTTCTCTTTAACTCATCCATACTTAATAAAATGCTGTTCGTCTCACCCGTTTGAACCTGTGTGGGTCCACGTTTTGGCTATCTCCGAGAAAATCAGCGCCCCCCTTTTAACATATTTGATATATTTCCTAAACCCCTCAGCCCCCCCGCCCCAGCAGGCCCCATCTTCGCCACATGCTTCATAACCTTTCGCATCTCCATAAACTGCTTTAAAAGCAGGTTTACATCCTCAACCTGGGTGCCACTTCCCCGGGCGATTCGCTTCCTCCTATTCCCATCAATAATGGAGTAATCCTTTCGCTCTCCCGGGGTCATTGAGTAGATAATCGCTTCAACCCGTTTAAACTCGCGCTCCGCTGCCGTTTCATCAAACCCGCGCACCATTTTCCCCATCCCTGGCACCATCTGCATGAGGGAACCAAGAGACCCCATCTTCTTTATCGCGTGAAGCTGAGTAAGGAAATCTTCAAGAGAGAATTCATTCTTTTTTAACTTCTTTTGAAGTTTCTTTGAGTCTTCAACGGTAACCTGTTTGCTCGCCTTCTCAATGAGCGTCATTACATCGCCCATTCCCAGAATCCTCGAAGCGAGGCGATCTGGATAGAAGGGCTCAAGAGCCTCTAGCTTTTCTCCAAGACCTACAAACTTAATCGGCTTGTCGATGACACTGCGCATCGAAAGTGCGGCTCCCCCTCGAGCATCACCATCAAGCTTGGTGAGGATAATTCCATCGATCTCTACCCGATCATTGAAACCTTTTGCTACCTCCACAGCAACTTGTCCGGTCATCGCATCGCAGACAAGAAGGATCTCGTGAGGTTCCACCGTTTCGACGATATCTGCAAGTTCATCCATGAGGTCATTGTCTATTTGTAATCTTCCTGCAGTATCAAGAATTACCGTATCAAAGCCAGAGTTTGAGGCATGAGTAATCGCGCGCTTTGCTGCGTCACTTGGTTCGTCGGTTGAAACGGTATCAAAAACTTCAACTTGCAACTGTCGCCCAAGCGTTTTTAATTGTTCAATCGCTGCCGGACGGTAAACGTCTAATGGCACCAACAGCACGCGGCGTTTTTCTTCCTCCCGAAGATAACGGGCAAGCTTTCCACACGAGGTGGTTTTCCCTGATCCCTGGAGTCCAACGAGCATGAGAATTACTGGCGGTGCATGGCGAAAATTTACTGCTTCATGTTCGCCTAAGGCGTTAATGAGTTCATCATGGACATACTTAATGACCATCTCTCCCGGGGAGAGACTCTTAATGACGGCTGTGCCAAGAGCCTTCTTCTTAACATTTTCACAGAACTCTTTTGTAACCTTAAAGTGAACATCCGCCTCAAGGAGCGAGAGGCGAATCTCTTTTAGAGCCTCATCGATATCTTGCTCAGAGAGCTTGCCCCGGCTTCGTAGCTTTCGAAAAGTGGTTTCAAATTTTTCAGAGAGAACATCAAACATCAGCTAACCTTTCGTTCTATAAGTTCAATAAGGACACCTTTTGTCGATTGTGGTTTGAGAAATGCGACTAAGGAGTTTTCTGCACCCAGTCGAGCGGATCGATCAATTAGCTCAACACCCAATTTGTCTAGTCGTTTTAACTCATTTTCTATCGAGTTTACAAGAAATCCGAGGTGATGAAGTCCTTCGCCACGTTTAAGGAGAAATCTCTTTACGGTTTCATTTCCCGGTAACGGTGAAATGAGCTCAAGACGGGAGTTTGGAAGTGAGAGAAAAGCAACCTCCACTTTATGGGTGGTGACTATCTCTCTTACCTGAAGAGGGAGGTGAAAGAAGCGATGATAAAGCTCAATGCTTTCATCAAGATTGTTTACGGCGATCGCTACGTGATCTAAAGACCACTCTTTAGTTTCGAGCAGAGGGTTAATGAGCGTCGTTATTTCCATAGTTATCTGATTTAACACAGAGTTAAACAGAGTTACACACCGTTTAAATCAACAAATATTCTATGATTCTCTATGAAAGCTTGTGTTAAAAAAGGTTTCCCAACGCTATACATGGTCCTCTTGTCGGTTAGAGGGCACGGTCATTAAGTTAAGGATTTTTTATAGAACTGCAGAACCACAGAGGCGCAGAGACACAGAGGAAAAAAGATTTTATTGATGTTCTCTGTGGCTCTGTGGCTCTGTGGTTTTATAAATCTTTCTTTCATAATCTTTAACTTAATGGTCGTGGGTGAAGGGGATCTACGAAAATGAAAACTAAAAATTCAACAAGCTTGATCAAAGCCAAAATGCTCTCTCCCGGGTCCGTTATTGGAGCGGTGGCATTTGGGTCTCCAGTAAAACAAGAGCTATTTGAGCAAGGACTAAAAGAATTACAGGCTCGTGGGTATCAGGTTCTCTCGCCATTTGATCCCAGCAAACGCTACGGCAGCTTCAAGGAGGGATTTGCAAGTGCAACAAAAGAGGTGCGAGCACAAGCGTTTCATTCTCTTCTTGAAGATGAAAAGGTTTCTGCGATTATGGCCGTTCGAGGTGGATATGGAAGTATTGAGTTGTTAGAGCTTATTGATTTTCAAAAAATTCGCAAATATCCAAAACCAATTATTGGCTACTCGGATCTGACGGTGTTGTTGGTTACGATAACTGCTTTTTCAAATGTGGTGACCATTCATGGCTCTACTATCGCCTCAGAATGTGCGTTAGCAGGAACTTCGCCGACGGCAAAAGAAAGTGTTGATGAACTTTTTCAACTGCTTACCGATCAAAGTTACCACGCGCAATATCTTTGCAAAATCTTACGAGCAGGTCAGGCCACAGGTCGAATACTTGCGGGCAATCTCGCGATGCTTCTTACGCTGTTAGGAACTCCCTGGGATGTTTCTTATGATGGGGCAATTCTTGTTCTTGAAGATGTCAATGAAGCACCGTATCGAATTCATCGCGCGCTGATGCAACTCAAGCTTGCAGGCAAGCTTGAGAACTTAGCCGGCGTTGTTTTTGGACGCTTTAGCTACTCTTGTGCCAAGAATCAAAAAGCACATGCTGATACGATGGAGGAGCTTTTTGAATTATCTTTACAAGATATTTTTAAAAAAACTCAATATCCGATACTCTTTGGTTTTGAATTTGGACATCAAGGAAGAAATATTCCTCTTCCTCTTGGATGTCAGGCGAGAATTGATGGAGAGCTTTTTCAAATTCTTGAATCAGGAGTAACATAAGGCGATTTAGTAAGTACCACATAGATTGAGGTTATAGAAAGCGATGGATTGGTCAAAAGTAGATGAGGCGTTTTTGCAGGCTTCCATGCCATATAACAGCAAAGACCAAAATAA
This sequence comes from uncultured Bdellovibrionales bacterium, assembly GCA_964505555.1. Lineage (GTDB taxonomy): Bacteria > Bdellovibrionota_C > UBA2361 > SZUA-149 > CAZDIO01 > CAZDIO01. Next base: position 21,040 of record CAZDIO010000138.1, on the reverse strand, counting down.
CTGGACGAAGCGTCGTTTTGTTTTTCCGGGGGCAGTGCTTCTTGTGGGACGAGGTGGTGAAGTATTGTATCATAAGGCGGTAGGTTGCCGTTCGCTTCTTCCTGAGATGACAGAGATGACCACTGATATCGTCTTTGATGTTTCTTCACTGACAAAAGTAGTAGTGACGACCACGCTACTGATGCAGCTGGTCGGAAAAGGTCTCTTAGATATCAATCGACGCCTCTCGCGAGTGTTTCAAACATTTGGAACGCACGGCAAGGAGCAGATGACGATTCGACACCTCCTTGCGCACTGTTCTGGATACCCAGCGACGATGCCCTTCTATAAGCAGATTGCAAAGGCAAATAGCGGAGAAAAAGCGGGAGTAATGACAAGCCGCGGCGCAGTGGAGATGATCTATAATGAGATTTTTCGTGCGCGACTTGAAAACCTTCCAGGACGCGTAACAAAGTATAGCGATATAGGCTTTATCCTTCTTGGGGATGCCATTGAGGTTGTTTCTGGTGGAAAGTATCTAGATAAATTGGCTTATGAGCAGATTTTTTCCCCACTTTCATTACGAAGTAGTGGTTTTATCGATCTCTCCAAAATTCGGCGCCGTGGTGTAGCACCGGTTACAGAGGTTATTGCACCAACGGCTGACTGCCCGTGGCGTGGTAAAATTCTCTGTGGCGAGGTGCATGATGATAATGCTTGGGCGATGGGAGGAGTGGCTGGACATGCTGGATTATTTGCAACAGCAGCGGATCTGCATATCTTTGCTTCAGAAATGATTCGATCGTATCTTGGAAAAGGAACTCTTGTTGAAAGAGATGTTGTGAGGGAGTTTTGGAAACAAGATGGAACGGTGCCAGAGAGTACCTGGGGACTTGGGTGGGATACCAGAACGCCACAGCAGAGCAGCTCTGGTCGGTATTTTTCAAAGAATGCGGTAGGACATCTTGGTTATACGGGATGTTCGCTCTGGATCGATCCCGAACGAGAATTGGATGTTATCCTTCTTTCAAATCGAGTTCATCCTTCGACTGAAAATCAAGCAATCCGTGAATTTCGACCACTTATTCACGATCTTGTGATGTCTACACTTGGGTATGCCACATAGTGCAGTTTCTTCCATTCTTGATTCTCTTCCGATGTGGGATGGAAAGAAGCCCTTTGGCTTGGAAACCCCAAGGAGGTTGCTTGCAGTCTTAGGAAACCCTCAGGATAGCGTGCCAGCGATTCACGTTACAGGTACAAATGGAAAAGGTTCTGTATGTGCGATGCTTCATGCTATGCTTTGTGCGGAAGGCTTTCATACCGGATTATTTACTTCGCCACATCTTTCAGATGTTCGGCAACGTTGTATTATTCAGGGAGTTCCGGTAGGCCGAGACGAATTTGAATCTACGGCGGTAGAAGTTCTTGCCACCGCAAAAGCAAACGATCTTCAACCTTCTTTTTTTGAAACGGTAACAGCGATATCTTTTCTTATATTTTCAAGAAGAAAGCTTGATTGGATGGTGATTGAGGTAGGACTTGGAGGGAGACTTGACGCTACAAATGTATTGCACTCTTCACATGCAGCAGTCATTACCAGCATTGGGCTCGATCACACCGACTATCTTGGAAACACTGTTAGTCAAATTGCCTTAGAGAAAGCAGGAATATTTCGTCAAGGAGGAGCTTGCTATAGTGGGGAAATTCCCAAAGAAGCGCTGCAGGTTCTTACCTCATCGGTGCGTGAGTTAGGTGGGACGCTACGTGTGTTTGGAAGAGACTTTATCGTTAAAGATAATAGTGCGTTTATCGGAGCAGAGAGAGCACGGTATGATCTGACCAAGCTCTCCTTACCAGGAGCATATCAACAACGAAACGCAGCACTCGCAATTACGGTAGCAAGAGATCTCGGAGTAAGCCGCTCTGCAATAGAGCGCGGATTAGAATTCGTGCGCTGGCCAGGAAGGCTTGAACACATTACTGTTGATGGAAAGAAACAAGTGCTTTTTGATGCAGCACATAATGTTGATGGGGTTACCACGCTTGTTGAGTATCTGACATTGTTAAGTGAAAGAAAGAAAGGAAACTCATTTCGAATTTGGATATTGTTTTCTGTTTTGGAGCGAAAGAACTGGAAGGAGATGTTGCATATATTGAGGGATCTTTCTGTAAGGCTGAAAGCAAATGGCCATGAACTCTCCCTGATGTTTACACGCTCCTCGGCGCCTTCTTCTCTCTCTGCCGATCTCTTGATGCATCATTATGGTGAGGGGAGGACTGCGGAGAATGCTCGATTGGGTCTAACAACGCTTCTGAGTTCGTTACGACCAGAGGAGCTGTTGGTGATTACGGGATCAATCTATCTTGTTGGTGAATTGAGAGAAGGTCTCACCGGAGGTGCTTTTATGGTTATGGATTCTAACCTGATCCGATCTTGTACGGTTAAAAGCGAGCAGCTATCAATTGATTAGCCGCATAACCAATTGAGATAACTCGTAAATTTCTTTACCCGATGCATTTATTGTGACTATAATGTAGTTACGAGGTTATTCACGATACAGTGTGAGCGTTTTTTGATGCTGCGAAGAAATAAAGATTCAGAAAGAAAGGAAGGGGCAAGTCTTATAGAGTTTGCTCTTGCTCTTCCGATATTTATTCTCTTTGTTTTTTCGGCGATTGAATTTTCCCGCTACATGTTTGTTCGAAGCGTTCTTGCAAAAGGAGCGCATGCAGGACTCAGCCTTGCAATTAAGATCTCTGATTTTGAAAACAACACGGATAATCAGATTAATCACGAAAGCGATATTTATTCCTGTCAGGACAATCCTCCTGGATCGACTTTTGGGCAACCAGGTCTAAGTTATTGTGCCTTTCGTAATGCTCGACAACGGGTGATTGATGAAGCACTTGAAATTCCCCTTGCCTCTTTTGTGACAGGGTCCTCCTCGCCCAGTTCTGTACAACTTGAACCATTCTATTTAGAAGGGGGAAGTGGGACTGTTGATGCCATCGTACTTCGACCAGGAGACAAGTATCTTACCCGCAACCATGATGGAAATCTCATTGAGTACGCTCATCCAAATAATACTGAGTTCCCGATGAACAGTCAGGTGAACATGAGCAGCTTAATGCAGGCTTATCCGGTAATTGTTCGACTCCGAGCGAACATGCAACCGATTCTTCCGTTACCGTTTCTTCCAATGATTCCTGTTGATGTGGTAGCGGTTGGGTATCGCGAAGTTGGACCAAGCGGTGCATTTCCACAGAATCCACCCGCACCTACCCTTCCACCGGCAAGCAGCTCCTCGGGAACCGATCCTACGATCTCAACGGTGCCAAGTACGACTATTCCAGAGGATGTTCCTGTTAGTACGGTACCGATAACAATTACAACGATTCCTTCAACTTCCGTTCCAACAACTCTCTCGACAACTGTTCCAACAACGGTACCGTTAACAACAACGATTCCAGCAGCAACTACAACTGTAGTAACAACGATTCCAGTAACTTCTACGGTGAGCGTATCTACCACTTCAGTAGTAACTACGACCTCTGCTGTTTCTTCAAGCTCCTCTTCCTCTATGAGCTCGGTTAGTACGATGAGTTCACTCAGTAGTCTTAGTTCATCCAGTACGATTACTAGCTCTACGACGTCGATATCGACAATCTCAACTACCACGACCTGGGTTTCTACGATTGTGACATCGAGCCTTTCAACAACGCGGACAATATCTACCGTAATATCGACACTATCGACATTATCGACGACATCTTCAATGTCGATTTCTACCCTCTCGACCCTATCAACAACGGCGAGTTCGGTTGCAACAACGGTCTTTTCTTCTTCGGTTGTTTCCACGGCAAGCACTACCGCGACAACCGTTGCTACAACTACTGCGACAACCGTAGCGACAACCGTAGCGACAACTGTAGCGACAACCATCCCAACTACAGCGTCTACCGTTCCAACTACGGCATCAACGGTCGCAACGACTATTCCAACAACAGCGTCTACTACCCCTTCTTCTACATCAACGAGTGTCTGCTCGATCAACCAAGCGTATTGTAACACTCATTGCTCAACCAGTTGTTGTAACTTTGTTTTAAGTAGTTGTTCCTGTAATCCATGCGGCAGCTCAAGTGGAGATACGGGAGGGTAGTGCTTACTCGTTGAATTTTTCCTGCCAAAGTGTCTTTGATAAGGGGGGAGGTTGTGAAAGAAGGACAAACTGCAGGCAACGGTAGTAATCTTATCCCACAGCTTCAGGTTCTCTTGCCTGTTTACAACGAAGTCCAAACAATTGATCCCTTAATTACGGAGATTCACGAGAAGCTAAGCAAAACCATCTCTTTGAGATTTCTCGTTTGTGAGGATGGAAGCGAGGATGGGACAAAGGAACTTCTTCTTGCACTGAAAAGCAAATATCCCATCGATCTTTTAAGTGAACAGAGTCGAGGTGGTTATTCGCAGGCGATGCGTCGAGGAATGAAGGCGATAACCGCTCCTTATCTCCTCTGTCTTGATACTGATGGTCAGTATGATCTGGATGATTTTTGGGAGATGTGGAAACTCCGGGAACAGGCAGATATTGTGGTTGGTTGGAGAGTTAAGCGACAAGATCCTATTTCGAGAAGGTTTCTTTCAGGATGCTTCAAACAACTCTATCAAGCACTTTTTTCTCTTCCTCTCCACGATCCGAGTTGTCCCTTTGTATTAATGAAGCAGATAGTTCCACTTGAAATAATGAAAAATCCCTCATACATGAAACAGGGCTTTTGGTGGGAATTTTATGCGCGAGCATATCAAAAAGGTTTTTCCTTTGCGGAAGTTTCAGTGAATCATTTGATAAGGCGTTTTGGAAAAACCCAAGTCTATCACTGGAGAAAGATGCCTCAGATCGGAATAGCGCATACCATAGCGCTCTATCGGTTATGGCGAGAAGGGAGAGTGTAGGAAGAACGACATACACACAAGCAAGATGATTGCGATAATTGTTCTCCTCTCTGTGATTCTTCCTCTCTTGTTTTTTGTGGGCAATGTCGGTTGTTTTCCCCAAGACGAATCAATTTACTATTTGATTCTGAAACAACTTTTTTCTGAAAAACAGTTTCTTTTTGTTATTCCCGAACAGTGCTTTCCGCAGCCGGGCCAAGGATTTGCAAATCCGATATGCCTAATATTTTCTAGAGTGATCTATCATCTTATAAATAGTTTAATATACCGGATTGTTCCCCACACGTTAGCGAGTGCAGCGCTCTTTTCCTATCTTTGTTTTATTCTTGAAAATGTAGTGGTGTTTTTTGTCTTAAAACGGATATTTTCCAAACGGGTTGCGTTTCTCTCTTCTTTGGTGATGATTTTTTTCCCGGCACGAATTATCGGTGCCACTCGCCTCCTCCCCGATCTTCCGATTAATTGCCTCATGACCATCTCGTATCTAATGTTTTTGTGGTCATTAAAGGAAAAATCCAGAACCGGTTTATGTCTGCTATTTTCTGGAATCTTTTTTGGAGTCTCCTTTATTATAAAAGAACCAGCGCTGGTGATGCTTCCCCCACTTTTTCTATCAGCAGTGTTGATTTTTCGCTTTCGATCGATTTTTTTTATCTCCGGGCTCTGCGTATTTCCAATTATTGAAATGTTTATCTTTAAGCACACAACGAATGACTACTTTGCACACCTTCAATTAATTCGCTCCGCACATATGGAAAAGGCATTTGCGGAGTATGAACAACTTCTTCAGATCACCGACTTTTATGGAATATTTCAGATTTTAACCCCTCATGGATATCCAACGTGGTATCATTTTAACTATTTTGTTTTGCGATCTGAAGAATCTACTGCCAATTATTATGTAGGGATTCACATGATCCTCTTTCTTGTCTCCTTGTGTGTTTTTGCCACTCGATATTTTATATTCCAAAAACGATCACCAAGAGAGCTGTTTATTCTTGTTTCATTAGTTTGGACCTATTTGTATTTGGAATTTGGATTTACCGATCTTTTCTTTAGTAAAACAGCGCCATATCTTCGGTATTTTGTCGTTTTTAAAGAGCCCGATTCTTTTAAGTTTGTGCTTTATTTCGCGTTTCTTTCGAGTGTAGTAAGTAGCCTATTTTTAGATTTTCTTATTGAAAGAAAACAGCGCCTCGTCTTCGCATTCTTACTGATCGCAATGGTTGGCATGTCTCTTTACTCTACGAATCATGCGCGAAAGAATTTGCGTGTTGGGATTTCCGAACTAGAGCAAGCAGCAGAGTATTTGGAGAATTTTCCTAGTCTCTCTCCCTCAATGGAGATTTATGGAGATCTTGTGGCAGTGAACTATTTAAACTACTTTTCCAACGAAAAACTTGCGCCCTACCTCAAGGAGTTTCCAGCTGAGACACCTCGAAATCCTGCTCAGCACGTATTTATAATAGAAGGAGGCGCACGAACTTGTGAACTTGAACTTGAGGATCTAGGAAAGCAAGCGCTAGAATTTAGAAAACTTACTCAATGGACTTACTTTCGTGTGATTCACTTTGATGATCATGGGAGCATGGTCGCTGCACCACTGACGATTTATAAAGCCGGGATTATTCGTTAGCGGTGCCAGATAAGTCTTTATCTAATGCAGTCGTTTTTCATGTAAATTCTCAATATCGAGCGAGAGATCTCCGTTTGTAACACGAATAAAGACGGTTGACCCCTCCTCAACTTCTCCAGCAATAAGGGCGCGTGCAAGTTTGTTTTCTAATTTATGTTGAATGAAACGTTTCAGAGGGCGTGCGCCGTAGGCTGGATCGTAGGAATGTTCTGCAATAAACCTACTTGCTTCTTGAGTAAGATCAATATGAATGTGCCGTTCTGCAAGTCGTTTACGAAGGAGACTCACCTGTAAATCTACAATCTGCATGATCTCCGGAAGCATTAACGGTTTAAAAATTACGATATCATCAACGCGATTTAAGAATTCTGGACGAAAATGTTGACGGAGTTCTCGCAGTACCTGCTCCCGTACCGATTCGGGAAGCTCTCCCTTTGAGGTTATTCCTTCAATCAAAAGAGGAGAGCCGATGTTCGAGGTCATGATGATCACCGTGTTTTTAAAATCCACGACACGACCTTGTGAGTCGGTCAATCGACCATCATCGAGAATTTGAAGAAATACGTTAAAGACATCGTGGTGAGCTTTTTCAATCTCATCAAAAAGGATTACCGCATATGGTTTTCTTCTCACCGCTTCAGTAAGTTGACCACCTTCTTCGTATCCAACGTATCCCGGAGGAGCACCGATCAACCGAGACACCGTATGTTTTTCCATATATTCGCTCATGTCGATACGAATGAGATTTTCTTCGGTATCAAAAAGCGCTTCCGCAAGTGCCTTTGCAAGCTCAGTCTTTCCCACTCCCGTTGGGCCAAGTGAGATAAAGGACCCAATTGGACGTCGTGGATCTTTTATTCCAGAACGCGCGCGAATAATGGCATCAGCTACCAGTGAGACTGCTTCGTTTTGACCGACGACCCGTTGGTGAAGCACTGTATCAAGATTTAAGAGTTTTTCTTTCTCGCCTTCGACAAGGCGTGTTACAGGAATTCCTGTCCATCGAGAAACGATCTCCGCAATAATTTCGTCAGTAACAGCTTCCCTCAAGAGTCTTTTTGATTGGCCTTCTTTTAGATACTGCTCTTCGTCTGCTCTTAATTTACTTTCTAATTGTGGAAGGGTGCCATGCTTAAGCTCTGCGGCTTTATTAAGATTGTATTCACGTTCTGCTTTTTCAATGTCTTGTTTAATCCGCTCAATCTCCTCACGGAGCGTCTGGACGCGCTTGATCGCTGCTTTCTCTGTTTCCCACTGAGCACGCATTCCCTGTGCTTTTTCCTTTAACTCAGCAAGATCTCGACGCAACCCCTCAAGGCGTTCTTTGCTTGCTTTATCTTTTTCTTTTTTCAGAGCAGCTTCTTCGATTTCAAGCTGCATGATCTTTCTTGTAATTTCATCTAGCTCTGAGGGCATGGAATCAATCTCCGTGCGAATCATTGCACATGCCTCATCCACGAGATCGATTGCTTTATCCGGTAAGAAACGATCGGAGATATATCGATGAGAAAGTATGGCAGCACTGACAAGAGCGCTATCGTGGATACGAACTCCATGATGTAATTCAAAACGCTCCTTGAGTCCTCGGAGAATAGAGATAGAATCCTCCACGGTGGGTTGTTCTACAAGTACTGGTTGAAAGCGTCTCTCTAGAGCAGCGTCTTTTTCAATGTGTTTTCGATATTCATCGAGTGTGGTTGCGCCAATGCAGTGAAGTTCTCCACGGGCAAGCATCGGTTTTAACATATTCCCTGCATCCATAGCGCCATCGGCTCGACCAGCTCCAACAATAGTATGCAGCTCATCAATAAAGAGAATAATCTGTCCTTCCGATTGCTTAATTTCCTGAAGAACCGCTTTCAGTCGCTCCTCAAACTCTCCACGAAATTTTGCACCGGCGATGAGCGAACCCATATCCAAGGAAAAAATAGTTTTTTCCTTGAGCCCTTCAGGCACATCGCCACGAACAATGCGTTGTGCAAGCCCTTCGACAATTGCTGTTTTTCCAACTCCGGGTTCACCGATAAGAACCGGATTGTTTTTAGTTTTTCGTGATAGAATACGAATTACTCGTCGAATTTCAGCATCTCTCCCAATGACCGGATCTAACTTTCCATTTGCCGCATCACGCACAAGGTCCTTCCCGTACTTCTCTAATGCTTCGTGGGTCGCTTCGGGATTTGCACCTTGAACACGGCTACTGCCACGAATAGTGGAGAGTGCTTGGAGAAGTCGATCGCGGGTGAGTTGATGTTTACGAAAGATTTTCCCTAAGGGGGTTTTATCTCCCTCATTCACAAGCGCTATGAGGAGGTGTTCAACTGATACGTATTCATCCTTAAGTCTTTTTGCCTCATCTTCAGCGTTTAGTAAGAGCTTACTGAGCCGATTGGTAATAAAGATCTTTCCTGCTTCTGCGCCAGGGCCAGATACGCTGGGTCGGCGGGAGAATAATTCCTCCAGGTCTGCTTGCACAGCATCCTCAGAAACATCGAGCTTCTTTAGGAGTTTTGAAAATAGGCCATCTTCTTGTTCAAGAAGCGCATAAGTCAGGTGCTCGGCATCAACCTCGGTGTGATTTCTACGAACAGCCAAGGCTTGAGCGCTTTGAAGACCTTCTTGGCTTTTTTGTGTAAGTCGATTGGGATCAATCATAATTGTTCTCTTTCGTTACTTTGTTTCTCCAGTTGTCGAAGATATTTTGTCTGCTCTTGGATTAAAAGACGATACTTCAGATAAATTTTCAAAAAGCTCCTTTTCCTTTGCGCTTAATGATTTTGGGACTGTAATTTTTAGTTCGACAAACATATCTCCCCCGATCCCACTTTTCCCTGGGAGACCTTTGGTTCGTAATCGGAGCTGCCCACCACTTTGAGATCCTGAAGGAATATTTACGGTTACTTTTCCATGAAGAGTTTGCACCGGCACTTTCGCACCTAAGGCAGCTTCCCAAGGGGTAATGGGAAGTTGTGTATAAATATCGTGTCCGCTAACTCGATACTGGGGATGAGGCGCAAGATGTAGTCGCAGATGAAGATCTACAGCTTTTCCACCTGGACCCTGTCCGCCCTGACCTTTGAGACGGATCACAGAGTTGTCTGTTACCCCCTTTGGAATTTTTACTTGGAGCGTTCGGGTGGTTCTTCTTGGGGTTCCGGAAGGATCGAGTTCTGTCATTTCTAGGGAGACAACCTTAGTTCCTCCTCGGACAGCATCTTCTAAAGAGATCGTAAGGTTAGCTTCTTGAGCTTGAGGTTCTCGTGGAGAGAAGTGTGAAGCGGTTTGGTCATAATGATGCCCCGTGCCAAAAGCTCCCCCAGCAAAGGGTCCAGCATCCCCAAAGAGGACAGAAAAGAAATCGCTAAATCCACCCCCGCTACCAAACTGGAACGTACGGCCCCCCCCGCTTTGTGGTCCCTGTCCAAAATTGCCAAAAACACCCTCCCAGCCGGGGGGTGGGGTAAACTCCTGACCCTCTTTCCAGTTTGCTCCTAACGCATCATAGCGCTTTCGTTTTTCAGGGTCTTTTAAAACTTCATTTGCTTCGTTAATTTCTTTAAACTTCTCAATGGCCCCCTTTGATTTATTCACATCAGGGTGAAATTTTCGCGCAAGCTTTCGATAAGCTTTCTGAATCTCCTCTTGGGAGGCATCTCGGTTAACACCAAGAATGGTATAATAATCGTGATATTGGACAGCCACTATTTTACACTCCTAAAATAGAGATGATTTAAGCATGAAACATCTCACTGTCAAAATGAATGCTTCAATCTTGGGGTTCTTTTCAGGGTATTTTTTGTTAATTTGATTTCCCGCTGTGCTGACTGTATCTTTCCGCCATGGTTGCCTCGATACGCTTTGTTGGATTAGGAGAATTTCTCACGGGTTGCTTGTGGCGACTTATTCCGCAAGCAATACGACTTAAGCTTGCTCAAAGAATAGATCGTCTCCAACAAAGAGCGTTAAGAAGCATTCCGCGGTCAGAAGTTTTAATCATGCAGAATCAACCAAATATTACCTCATTACGTCTTCCCAAATACACTTTAATTACAACGGTCATAAATGAAGAGAGTTCCATTGTGCAGTGGCTCGATTCTGTATTTCAGCAAACAGTTAAACCTGAGGAGGTAATTATCTGCGATGGAGGTTCAACTGATAAAACTATTGATACCATTTCGAAATTCTCCTTTTCTCATCCAGAGCTAAAGATTTCGATTCTCTCTCTTCCGGGAGCAAATATCTCCGCGGGAAGAAATCATGCCATCCGACGGAGCAAAACAGAGATCGTCTTACTTTCTGATGCAGGGTGTGTGCTCGATAGAAGATGGGCAGAGTTGCTTCTTTCGCCATTTGCGGAAAATGAGCAAGTTGATGTTGTGATGGGGTTTTATAAACCACTTCTTACGACCGCTCTTCAAAGGGCGATCGCCTATTTTATTGTTCCTCAAAAGAAGACAATTGATCCTGAACTCTTTCTTCCCTCCGCCCGTTCGCTTGGCTTGAAAAGATCGGTATGGCAACGAGCAGGAGAATTTCCTGAATATCTCACCTTAGCGGGTGAAGATTCACTGTTTGATTACTACCTTAAGTCTACTGGAGCTATGCTTGCCTTTGTTCCAGATGCTGAGGTGTTATGGTTATTTCCAAAGAGTATAAAAGCGATCTTTAAAATGATTTATCGTTATGCACGAGGAGATGCAGAGGGTGGAAAAGTGTTTTGGGGGCACTATCTTTGGTTATTAAAACAGCTTGGGTTCTTTGTCGTTGAACTTTCTTTGGCATCGGCAATAACTTTTCTTTATTTGAAAAGTGGTGGGAGCTTTCTTTTCCTGTTGTTAGTTTTCGCAGGAGTTTTTCCCGTAATGAGAATAATAAGAATAGGAAGAGCGTATCGTCCGTATTCCTCTTTAGATGGGGATCTCAGCGGACTTTTATTTAGACCTCTTGGATTAGCGGTTGTGATTATTGCTCAGGTCGCGGGGTTTATTCGAGGCATGTTTTCTTATCGTTTTGTGCAAATGGCACGGATGAGGGGTGCCGAAAACGGATGTCTTGCACTTTTTACAAAAGAGCCCATCGTGTTCGAGCAAACAAAGAATCAACAAGATCTCTTATCTTCTGCATTAGAAAGAGGTTTCTATGTAGTTAATATCTATGCAAACTCACAAAACAATAAGCACATTCTTTTTGACCATCCTCACTTTGAGGCTTATCAGGGGGAACATTTTCAGTCCGAAATTTGGCTAAAAAAACAAGCAGCACTCTGTCCCGGGTTCGAACGGAAGTTCTTTTTTCATGAAGAAGATCAAATTCCCGCATTTAAAATGGTGATAAATGCTTTTTGCTCCTCAGGAGCAACGACTTTTAGAAGTATTGAGAATCCCATACACTAAAGGTTCCTATCCCCTTTATTTTCTTCTCTGTGTCCTCTGCGGTTTAATAAATATTTTACCGCAGAGGACACAGAGAAGAGGCTATTATGGGAGATCTTTTTGCAAAATAGTCTCATACATATCTTTTGCGGTGAGCACTTTTTTTACATAATCTTTAGTTTCTGGATAACCGATAAGCTCGATCCACAGAGCAGGATCGACATTTTGTTCCCGTGACTTCCAACGGTTCACCGCGGCGCTTCCGGCATTGTATGCAGCAATGGCATAGGCTTCATTTTTTTCAAAAAGATCAAAAAGGCGCACAAGATGCTTTGTCCCGAGAGTCACATTTACTAGAGGATTTGAGATATCTTGTTCTACAGTTAATCCTTCTTCCTTGGCAGTTTCAGGCATCAGTTGCACAAGTCCGAGAGCCCCTGCGCTCGATACGGCGTTGCGATCAAAGTAGCTCTCTGTTCGAGCAATGGAAAAAAGTAGAGAAGGTGAAATTTGGAAGTTGTTTGCGGCATCTTCAAAAATAGTAAGGTAAGGAGTAGGAAACGCTAATTTCTCCAGCACGGCAAGGCAGGAATCCGTATCTTTGATCAGTCCTTTGGGATCGCGAGTAGATTTCAGGAGCTTTTCTGCGCGAGAGATGGCTCGATGTATCTGACCGTAGCGAACGCCAAGATCGAGTTGAGTAAAAATAGCTTGTTTCGAAGCATCCGTAATTGTGGCCTGAGTTACCGTATGCAGATCTGGAAATGTTTTAAAGAAATGCCAATGGAGTTCCCGTCCTGCAAGAAGTTCAAGTTCTGCTCCATGGAGCATGGAGAGGTTTGCAATCAATGAATGTGGGGGTTGGAATGTGCAGGTTGAAAGAGAGTTGGAAGCTGGTATCGCCAAGTTGTTTGTTCCCGTCATCGGCTCTTTAAGATACTGCTTTGCTAGGGAACGGTAGTAATTTGGTGGAGGGAGCATTACGAGTTCGTGAAGAAGTTTCTCTGCCTCAGCCTTTTTTGAACCTAGACCATCTTTTGGCTCTGCATGAAGATAGCAGTATGCTTCCCAAAAAGTTGAATGATCCAAAGCCTCATCAAGTTTTACTGTACGCAAGGAACTTTCATAACTTTCTTGAGTGGGAAGAGGGGTCTCCTGCTGAGCACTTTTTGCTAAGAGCCTCTCTTTGTTGAAATACTCAGCGGCCCGGGAATAATTTTTTGTCCGCATATGCATCCAGGCAAGACGTTGGAATGCCAGCACTCGCCGTTTAACGTTCTTTGAGCGCTCCGCAAGGGAGAGGTAGATCTCTTTGGATTCTGGAAAAAGACTTAACTCCTCCAAAATTCGTCCCTCCATATATCGAGCTTCTTCAAGGAGCGGACTCTCTGCGAAGCGTTGCTTGAGGTTATCAATGAAGGTCAGCGCACGATGATGATCGTTGATATTCCAGGCATTCTTTGCAATACGAAACATCGCAACATCTGCCGAATTTAATCCGCCATCAGCGCTAATTAACAAGAGCGCATGATCGGCTTCCTCATTGCGATTTAATTTGCGCAGGATCTCTTCTTCAAGCAGCATAATTTCAAACCGAACGGCGGATTTATCCGCTGCTACCTTTTTTGCAAGTTCGATTCTTTGGAGTGCCATGGTGAGTTCGTTTTCAAGAAACAACAGTTTTGCATCCTGCATTAATGCCGGTAAGGAATTGCTCTGAAGCTGTTTTTGATAGGTTGCTTCGAGAGCATACTGATTTTGTCGTGCTTTTTTTGCGGTTTCTGAGCGAGGATATTTTTCTCGAATCAGCTTGTAGAAACTGTAAGCAAGCTCTAGTTCCCCACTTTTTTCTGCAAGTATTCCACGAACAAAATAGACTTCGGGAATTAGGTCTTCTCGCCCTGCGCCGCTGAGGCGATTTTCAAGTGAGATAATAATCTCTCCGGTATTGTTAGATGGAGAGAGTCGTAAAAGAGCAATCTGTCTATCTAAAGAAGCAGCACTCTCTGTTGAGATTTTTTGATACTCAGCGATAGCCTCATCAAGTTTTCCGTCGCGTTCTAAAAGCTCACCTCGAAGGAGGTGCACCCAATGGATCAGCCTTGGTTCCTTTGCGGCGATTCTTAGCAAAGGCTCGAGCTCAGCATGGGATTGAACTGTTTTTGAAGTGATGATTCGAGCAAGAGCGGCTGTCGGGCTGGTGGTTGAAGCATTTAGCCATACGGCATAGGCGACCAGCATGAAAACAAAAAGGGCGATGATTTTCCACGGTTGACGAAACATTTGATATCTTCCCACTCGGCTCAATAACCCGGACAATAACTATTTTTTTACACCTCTCATAAACCATGATATACGACTTGCCAACCTCTGACCACGCACTACTCAACCATTTTTGTAAAATGTCGTCTTGTAAAATGTTGTTGCAAATATTTAAAAATTTACAGTGCTTGACAAGTTATCATGTTTGAAAAGTTACAAAGCGCAGAAAATAGATTTCAACACCTTACCGAACTTCTCTCCCAACCAGAGGTTATTGCTGACCGAGATCTCTTTAGAAAATATGCAGTAGAGCGGTCGGAGCTGGAGTTGCTTGTTGAATGTTACAGGAGATTACAGCGCGTTCAAGGAGAGTTAGCTCAAAATAAAGAACTCCTTGCTGAAACATCTGATCTTGAATTGCGCACGATGGCGCTTGAGGAGATGGAGGCTTTAAAGAAGCAAGAGGAGATCCTAAATCACGAGTTGATGGTGCTTCTTGTGCCAAAAGATCCAAATGATGAAAAAAATATCATCATCGAGATTCGAGCAGGAACTGGTGGTGATGAGGCGGCCCTTTTTGCTGGAGATCTTTTCTCCATGTATGTCCGCTATGCTGAAGCTCGCCGGTGGAAAGTTGAAATGATGAGCGTATCTGATGCGTCGGTCGGCGGATACAAGGAGGTAATCGGACGAATTGTTGGGAAGGGAGCCTATAGTGCATTTAAGTATGAAAGTGGTGTCCATCGTGTCCAACGGGTGCCAAAAACTGAAACCCAAGGACGAATTCATACCTCAACTGTTACGGTTGCTGTTCTTCCTGAAGCAGAAGAGGTGGAGGTAGAGATTCTTGATAAAGATCTTCGGATCGATGTCTTTCGATCCTCTGGTCCAGGGGGACAGAGCGTTAATACAACAGACTCTGCTGTTCGTGTAACCCATATTCCTAGTGGCCTTGTTGTTGTGTGTCAGGATGAAAAATCACAACTAAAGAACAAAAATAAAGCACTGACAGTTCTTCGAGCACGCCTGTTAGCAAAGATGCAATCAGAGCAGGAAGCTGAACGCCGAGATAGTAGACGTGCGCAGATCGGAACGGGAGAGCGTTCAGAGAGAATTCGAACGTATAATTTTCCGCAAGGGAGGGTTACCGATCATCGGATAGGTCTTACCCTTTATCAGATTGATGCGATTATGTTGGGGAAAATTGATGAGCTTTTGGAGGCGTTGACAGAGTACTACCGTGCTGAAGCGTTGAAGGGGGATTCGGAGGAAGAGATGGTGGCGAGTGGGGGTAAGGGAGAAGGGGATGAGGAGGAGGAATAAGGATAAGACGAAGGATGGGGTTCGTAGTTGGGTAGGGGAGGTCTAGCTTTTTTTGTGGGGGATTTACAACTCATTGGTAGCTCTCTTTCTTGTCTTCGAGTGTGGGGGCAGGAGCAGTTGCGAAATGTTTTTCCTGAATACCGGACGAAAGAAGCTGATTGGTTGCTTGCGCATCTCCTTTGTCAAAATGCCGCGTATCTTCATGCTCATGGTGATGAGCAGTTGGAGCCTGAGCTTGTTTCCTTATATCAAAACGGTATCGAGAGGCTGATCAAACATGAACCGTTTGCCTATATTGTTTGTGAGAAGGAGTTTTGTTCAGTCCCGTTTTTTGTAGACCGAAGGGTGCTGATTCCTCGTCCAGAAACGGAGATCTTAGTTGAGTGTGCCTTAAGTTACTTCAGTAAAGATTCTACGGAGTGGCTCTGTCTGGATGTTGGTACGGGATCGGGTGCCATTATTCTCTCAGTCATGTATCACCTGCGAGAACGATTTGGAGATTCGTTTTTGGAGCGCGGGAGATTTTTTGGTCTTGATATTAGTAATGATGCCTTATCTGTTGCTTCTGAAAATGCACGACGTCTAGCGCTCGATGCTAAGATCGAACTTTTACAATCTGACCTTCTTGCCGACGTTAGAGAGCTTCATGGAGAGGCACTTGAATTAATCATTGCTAATCCTCCTTACATTTCTCAGAATGAAATCCTCATGCCTGAGGTGGCACTCTATGAGCCGGAGATAGCGCTTCGCTCAGGGCATGAAGGGGTTGATTTAATTAAGCAATTAATCGTTCAGGCTGCGCCTCGAGTTAAAAAAGGTGCGGTTTTGCTTATGGAAATTGGCGCCACACAGAAAGCTCTGGTAGAATCCCTTCTCTTTGGCGCAGGCCTTGAAGCGTTTGAATTTTATAAAGACATTCAAGGATATGATCGCATTGTGAAATGTGGATCTCTTTAAAAACTTTTTCTTCATGCAATAAACACGAAGATGTCTGATTGCCTTACCATTACCGGTGGTTGTCGACTCGTTGGAGAGCTTGAGATCTCTGGGAGTAAAAATGCGAGTCTGCCGATCCTTATCTCCACACTTTTGACATCAGAAGAATGTGTCTTGCAGAATGTTCCTGACCTTGAAGATATTCGTGTAACACTTCATCTCCTGCGATCGCTTGGCTCTGAAGTGGAGTATGCAAATAAAACCGTGCGTATTCGAACGCGAAAGCTCCATTCGGTCGAAGCTTCCTATCGTTTGGTAAAAGCCCTTCGAGCATCCTTTCTTGTGCTTGGTCCGCTTCTTTCGCGAGGAGGAGAGGCACGGGTGTCTCTTCCTGGAGGAGATGTCATTGGAACACGACCAGTGGATCTTCATCTTAAAGGGCTCGAGCGCATGGGTGCTGATATTCACATTGAACATGGTGAGGTATTAGCAAAGGCACCTTCGGGATTACATGCGGCAAAGATTCAACTCGATTATCCTTCTGTTGGAGCAACAGAACATCTCCTGATGACAGCAGCACGAGTTGATGGGGAATCTACTCTGATCAATGCAGCAGAGGAACCAGAGATTGTTGAGCTTGCCCAGTTTTTACGAATGCTCGGTGCGGAGATTGAAGGTGAAGGGACGAGTACCATTCGAATTCAAGGAAGAAATGAACTTAGTGGAGCGACGCATCAGGTTCGTGGAGATCGTATCGAAGCGGCTACTTATTTAATAGCAGGAGCTGTTACGCAAGGAGAGGTGACGGTGAGAGGGGTCTCTCCGCATTCACTCACTGCAACTCTTGATCTTCTTCGTGAGTCAGGATGTCATATTTCTTTAGGAGAAAATCATATCTCAATCTCGGCAGCGGCCCCTCTTCGCCCTCTAACTTTTAAAACGGCACCTTTTCCAGGAGTCGCAACTGATGTGCAGCCATTGTTTACTGCAGCACTTGCAACCGCTACTGGAGTGAGCGAAATTACTGAAACGGTATTTGATAATCGGTTCATTCATGTTGCAGAGTATCGACGTTTTGGAGCGCGGATTGAACTTCGTGGACGAACGTTACGTATCAACGGAGTTTCCTCGCTGAGCGGTGCTCCGGTAGAAGCTTCAGATATTCGTGCAGCCGCAGGGCTGATCCTTTTAGGATTCATGGCCGAAGGAGTTACCACACTTACAGAGGTGCACCATTTAGATCGGGGGTATGAGAGTTTTATAGAAAAATTTAATCAACTGGGCGCCAAGATTAGTAGAAATCCTCTTTACGGGGATCATGACAGTGTTGTTGGTTGTTGATCGATGGAAGAAAAACCTCTCCAATTACCTCTTGCTCTTGCGCCTTCAAGTGCGAACGCACTTCATTACTTGATTCCTCACTCCGGCGTTGTAGAGGCAATTCAAGCTCTCGATCAAGCTCTCTTGCAACTAGAAACTAACGAAAAACACTTTGCGATGTTTTACCTCTACGGGGAACAAGGCTCAGGCAAATCTCATATTGTAAATGCTTATTGTGATGAAGCGGTGCGGCGGGGAATTCCTACCGAGAGATTTGAACTTGATGATAACCAAGGAGAGAAAAAAGAGGATAGGAACGTCTCTTTTATCGTCTCAGTCTATGAGCAGCTAAAAGCAAACGGAGGGCTACTCTGCTTTGCCTCACGATACAGTCCGAAGGAGGTAAGTAGTAATCCCCATCTTGTAAGCCGCCTTCTTGCAGGACAGATATTTCAGCTTGAATATCCACGAGGAGAGGAGCTTCAACCAATACTTCGTTCCTTGCTTGAACGGCAGAATCTCCAGCTCTCTGCGCATTCTGTTGATTACCTGATGAGGAGAATCCCAAGAGATCCTTTGTCTTTTTCTAAGATTTTCGCTAAAATCAGTGCGTTGTCATTTTTAACGAATCAGCCGGCAAAGTTTACACTTATTAAAAATATCGTTGCTGAAGCTTTAGTTGAGAAATAACCAAAAGGATACCAACTATGGGTGAACGAAGGGTCGTTGTCACAGGGATCGGGATGATTTCTCCAGTCGGAAATGACGTAAAGACGTCATGGAATAATCTTCTTGCTGGAAAGTCAGGGATTTCAAAAATCACCCTCTTTGATTCAACAAACTATCCAAGTCAGATTGCGGGAGAAGTTAAGGGGTTTGATCCTGAAACGGCCGTAGAGCCAGCAGAGGTTAAGCGATGCGATCGCTATACCCTTCTTGCGCTTGCGGCCACAAAAGAGGCGTGGAACGATGCCGGTCTTGCAGGAAACTCATATACCCCGTCAAAGATGGGATGCATTTTGGGAATCGGAATCGGTGGTTTAGAGACGCTTGAAGAAAACCATAAAGCGCTTCTTGAAGGAGGTCCGCGGAAGGTCTCTCCATTTCTTATTCCAAAAATGATTAGTAATTTGGGTCCAGGAAATGTGGCCATTGCCTATAACCTCCAAGGGGTAAACTATACGATCACGAGTGCCTGTGCTTCTGGCACTCACGCTCTTGGTGAAGCGCTGCGGATGATTCGAGATGGGATTCAAGATCTCGTCGTAACGGGTGGTTCAGAAGCAGCAATTACGCCGCTTGCTCTTGCTGGATTTGGAAGAATGAGAGCGCTTTCAACCCGAAATGACGATCCACAGCGAGCAAGTCGTCCCTTTGATAAGGACCGTGATGGATTTGTGATCGCTGAAGGTGCGGGAGTTTTAGTATTAGAAGAGCTTGAAGCAGCAAAGAAAAGAGGGGCAAAGATTTACGCAGAAGTTACCGGATACGGCTTTTCCTGTGATGCCTATCACATCACCTCACCGAGTGAGGGTGGAGATGGTGCGAAGCAATGTATGCGAAGTGCATTAGCCAGTGCAAAAGTGACCCCTGAGCAGGTGCAGCATATTAATGCACACGGAACCTCTACTCCGATTAATGATCCTGCGGAAACAAAAGCGATCAAGGAGGTCTTTGGTTCTCATGCCAAATCAGGGTTAGTAGTGAACTCCACCAAATCCATGACCGGTCATCTTCTGGGTGCGGCGGGAGGTCTTGAAGCGGCAATCATTGCCCTGACGCTCAAGCACAGTGTTGTTCCACCGACGATTAATCTAGACAATCCAGATGAAGGGTGTGATTTAGATTATGCAGCAAATACTGCTCGGGAGATGTCGGTTGAAGTAGCAATGTCAAACTCCTTCGGTTTTGGCGGAACGAACGCCTCAATAGTCATGAAACGCTTTGGGTAAAAATGGAAATGGCAGCGGTTAGTAGAATCATTGAAGAGGACGTTCCTCCGTTGGTGGTTGCAAGTTACATCTCTGGGGTTGGGATGTACGTTCCAGAGCAGGTAATTCCAAACAGTTATTTTAGCTCCTATTTAGACACGAGTGATGAGTGGATACGTGAACGAACCGGAATTGAAGAGCGGCGCTGGGCCGAAAAAGATCTCTCTGTTAGCGCGCTTGCTGAGCCAGCGTGTAAGGAAGCGATAAAAAACGCGGGGCTTACTCCTGCTGATATCGATGGGATTATCTTTGCCACCGTTACGCCCGATTATATATTTCCCAGTAGTGGTTGTTTTCTTCAACACCGTTTGGGGATTAAAAAAGGATTTGCTTTTGATGTAAACGCTGTTTGTTCTGGATTTATCTATGCGCTAGTCACAGCGGATTCCTTGATAAAGGCAGGACAAGCAAACAATGTCCTTGTTGTGGGTGCAGAGCTTTACAGCCGGATTATTAATCCACAAGATCGAGGCACTTGTGTTCTCTTTGGAGATGGTGCGGGGGCTGTGGTGTTGTCAAAAACCGACGAGAATCAAAACGCAGGAGGAGTGTTTACCCCGGCAGTTTCAATGACCACTCGTGGTCTCTACCTTTCTGAACTGCACTCAGATGGCGCACACACAAATATACTGTGTGTTCCCTCGGGAACGGCAAAGCCAGTGACTGCTGAAAGTATTGAACACGGAGAGCATTATCTAACAATGAATGGTCGAGAGGTGTTCAAGCTGGCCGTTCGCGCGCTTGTTGAAGTGAGCGAAAATATAATGAAGCGTGCAGAGATGACGGTTTCAGATATTGATTGGTATATCTCTCACCAAGCAAACAAAAGAATTCTCTCCGCCGTAGGCAAGCAACTTGGGTTTCCCGAAGAGAAGGTACTTATGAATGTTCAAAAGTTTGGAAACACGAGTGCCGCAAGTCTTCCTATTCTCCTTGCAGAGTCCTCACAGAACGGAAAGCTTAAACCAGGAGATGTTGTAATGCTCTCTGCCTTTGGTGGTGGTGTCACGTGGGGAGCGGTGTTACTTCGCTGGTAGGATTTAACCAAAAGGTTTTTAATCTTCTACGTAGTCTTCTACTTCTACTTAAACTACACTTAGCCTTGCTCTTGCACTTGCTCTAATGTCCCGTCCTGATTAGCGTCCACATCAGAAGAGCGAGGAGTCTGGTATATGAGATATAAAGAGGGGACGTATCGTAAATTTAGCGAGGAATTGAAGGAGCGGATAGTAGAAGAGATAGAAAGTGGTAATATTTCGCAAGC
>CAZDIO010000137.1:0-8086 GCA_964505555.1 uncultured Bdellovibrionales bacterium | reverse complement strand
ATAAGAAGTATTTTAACACAGAGTTTCACGGAGTCTCACAGAGTGAAGAAAAAAAGTTAATGAATTTAACTCTGTGGAACTCCGTGAAACTCTGTGTTATTCAAAAAAGGCTCGATAAACGCTTATCTTAATGCCATTCGTGACAGTTACATTTATTTTCACGGTACATCAATATCATGACAAAAAACGGTGTTACATCTACAAACGGGTCCCAAGTTACGATCACAAAGGAACTTGGCCGTGCCCTCTATGAGGGGGTGCTTCGAGCGTACCTTTTTGAAGAGAACCTGCACATGCTCTACCGCCAAGGGGAGTTGATGGGGGGACTCTATACGGGGTCTGGAAATGAGGGAGTTGCTGTTGGGGCTTCTTTTGCACTGGAAGATGGAGATACGATGGCACCAAGTCATCGTGGAATTGGTGCACACTTTGTTCGTGGAGAGACCCTTCAGGGAATGATGCTCCAACTGATGGCCCGAGCCGAAGGAGGCACTCAGGGAAAAGACAACGCAGCGCATCAAGGGTCAATGGAGCGAGGGATCTTGGGGATGATCTCTCACCTTGCGGTAATGCCAGCCACGGCTGCCGGGTGTGCGCTTGCACATAAGATTAAAAAGAACTCAGCGGTATCTCTTGCTTTTATCGGTGAGGGCTCAACGAGTCTTGGGGATTTTCATGAGACGCTAAATCTTGCCGCTGTTTTAAATCTGCCTTTTGTACTGGTGATTGAAAATAACCAGTGGGCATACTCTACACCGACATCTTCTCAGTATAAATGTGAAAAGCTCTCTGATCGTGCTTCTGGATATGGAATTCCGGGGATAACGATTGATGGCACAGATGTTGAAGAGGTTTATCGTACCGTCAAAGAAGCAGTTAATCGTGCACGAGCAGGAAAAGGTCCAACTCTTATTGAAGCGGTGACGATGCGGCTTCGTGGGCATAGTGCAGCGGATATGGCTGAATATGTACCAAAAGAGATACTTGCGAAGTGGAAAAAGAAACTCCCTGCAGCCTTGTATAAAGAGGAACTTCTTAAACGAAAATGGATAACTGCAGCCGAGAGCGAAGCTCTTGAGAAGAACATAAAAAAAGAGATTGATGACGCAGTTACGTATGCAAAAAGTAGACCCCTCCCTGAGCCACACATCACATTACAAGGGGTGTATGCAGAGTAATGTAAGCTCCTCAGTGAGTAAGGGAAAGGAAACTGGCACCGTAACGTACCTCGATGCGATACGACTTGCGCTCTTTGAAGAGATGCGACGAGATGAAACGGTGTTTTGTATCGGCGAAGATATTGCAAAGTTTGGAGGAGCCTTCAAAGTTACAAAAGGTCTTCTTGAAGAATTTGGTCCAGACCGTGTCATTGATACCCCGATTTCAGAGTCGGGGGTGATTGGTATGGGGATCGGGGCGTCAATGTGTGGACTGAGACCGGTCATCGAGATGCAGTTTGGAGATTTCGTATCAAACGGCTTTACCCAACTGGTAGAAAACGCAGCGACCGCTCATTACCGTTGGGGACAGGCAGTTCCTCTCGTGGTGCGATTGCCAATTGGTGGTGGAGTTCATGGAGGACCGTTTCATTCTGGAAATTTAGAAGCGTGGTTTTTTCACACTCCAGGTCTGAAGATCGTTGCTCCAAGTACAGTAGGTGATGCGCGAAGTTTATTAAAAGCAGCGATTCGCGATAATAATCCTGTTTTGTATCTCGAGCATAAATTTCTTTATCGACGGATAAAAGAAGTGCTCGATGATTCAGAGGAAGGGATAGAAATCGGAGTAGGGAGAATTGTTCGTAAGGGAGATGACGTAACTATCGTAACCTACGGTGCCATGGTCTATCAGGCACTTGAAGCTGCAGAAACACTTCAAAAAGAAGGTCTTGAGGTAGAGATCGTCGATTTGCGCTCACTAAAGCCTTGGGATAAACAGATAGTATTAGAGAGTGTTAAGAAGACCTCCCGTGCGCTAGTGCTTCATGAGGCGGTGCTTACGGGAGGAATTGGTGGAGAGATCGCAGCAACGATCGGTCAATTTGCATTTGAGTATCTCGATGCTCCGGTGATGCGACTTGCATCACATGATACACCGGTTCCGTTTGCGCCACCGCTTGAAGAGTTTTTTATGCCAAATGCAAAAAAAATTGAGGCGGCCTTGAGAGATTTATTAGAGTATTAATTTTCAACTGATGTGTAAGTGCTCGATGGAGAACGTATGAAAACAGAGATGGTAATGCCGCAAATGGGTGAGTCGATCGCAGAAGCGACGATTTTAAAATGGTTAAAAGGTGTTGGTGACCAGGTTGAAAAAGATCAGACGATCTTAGAGATCTCCACAGACAAAGTTGATTCTGAAATCCCTGCTCCTGCCACAGGAGTGATTGTCGAGCTAAAAGCAAAAGAGGGTGACACCGTTCCGGTAAAGTCGATCATTGCAATCATTGAAACCGATGCCTCTCAAGCAAAAGACGCTGTAAAATCTCAGCCCAAGGTTGAAGTAAAAAAAGAAGCCCCCAAAAAAGAGCCAGTCGAAACCAAGCCGCAAGCAGCTCCTTCAAAACCGGCACCTACCAAGGCACCAACTCCCCCCGCGCCCGCTCCAGCGCAGATGGAAGCAGAGCATGCTTCTGGGATGCCTACACACATTGGTGAGCAGTTTTATTCACCGCTTGTAAGGAATTTAAGCAGCCAATACGGCATTTCGCCACTTGAGCTAGCCCAGATTCGGGGCACCGGAGCACATGGTCGGGTCACCAAAGCAGACTTAATGACCTACGTTCAGTATCGAGGGGCCGGAGTTCCGCAGGTAAATGGAAAAGCAAAAAAAGGAACTCCCGATTTTCCACCTCCAGCACCACAATTAGAGTATGGCGCTGATGGAACTCGAGTGGAAGAGATGGACAACATGCGAAAAAAAATCGCTGAGCACATGGTGCGCTCAAAGGCGACGAGTGCGCATGTGTACTCAACTGCGGAAGTTGATGTGAGTCAGATCGCAAAGTGGAGAGGTGAACATCAAGGAGCGTTTCAGTCAAGGCAAGGCTTTAAGCTTAGTTTTACACCGTTCTTCCTTGAAGCTGCGGTAAAGGCACTGATTCAGTTTCCCTATATCAATGCCTCTGTTGATGGGACAAAAATCGTATTAAAGAGAAACGTAAACCTCGGATGTGCAGTGGCACTTGGAAATACTGGGCTCATTGTTCCTGTTATTAAAAATGCTGACCAGCTTAGCTTTTCCGGGCTTGCTTCTGCCTTAAATGATCTTGCAACAAGAGCCCGCTCAAAGAGTCTCTCCCCAGATGATGTCAGTGGGGGAACGTTTACGGTTACAAACCCAGGGGTCTTTGGAAATATTATTGGCAATCCGATTATTAACCAACCACAACTTGCGATCCTGAGTATCGGGGCGATTAAAAAACGTCCGGTAGTGGTTGATGATATGATTGCGATTCGAGAGATGGTTTATCTCACGCTCTCTTATGATCACCGAGTGATCGATGGTTCTCTTGGCGGGCAATTCTTGCAATATGTTACCCAATACTTAGAGGGTTGGGATATGAGTCGAGAGGTGTTTTAGGAAGAGATGAAACGATCTTCATCTTCTTCAGAGAGAACTTTTCGTTTCACAATAAACAATCTTCGTCTTGGCGAATTTGACCTTGGCGGAGTTCTCTATCATGCCAATTATTTCCATCTCTATGAGATGACTCGAGAAGCATTTCTTGAAAGTATAAAACATCCCTACACTTCCCTTGTTTCTGAAGGAAAGCATCTTGCGGTGGTAGAATCACATCAGGTATTTAGCGCTCCCATTAGTTACGGTGAGATTTTAGAATTGTCTCTTTCTGTAAGAGAGCTTTCTAAAGCCGCAGTTACTTTTGATTATGAAATTGCTGTTAACGACAAGATACAACATTCAGCGTGGACAAAGCATGTGCACGTCGCTAAGGTGGAAGGTAAGTTTAAAGTTGTTCCTATTTCAGAATCGCTCTATGCAAGCCTGGTCCCTTATCGACAAAGTTTGGAGACAGAAACATTCTGACACAACGAAGTTATCTCCTAGTACCCATCGAAGACTTTCCTTCCCTGTCGTTGCTTCGCTTCGCTCGCAACGACAGGGACTTCCATGAGAGAATAGTTGCGCGAAGTATAATATTGGGTAAGACCAACTCATGACAGGAAAAAACAGCTTATTCTCACCGCAAACAAGACTGCTTTTTAAAAAAGTTTTTGCCGCAAGCCTCTATTACACCAACAAAATCAAAACCCTTCAAAAAGAAGCAACTCCTTCCTGGCGGATTCTCATGTATCATCGGGTGATTAATCCGGAGGAGGTGGCCTACCCGATTCAGCCTGGCATGTATGTAAGGCCGCAAACTTTTAAAAAGCAGATGGGATATCTCGCCAACCACTGTAATGTGGTTTCACTTGATACGCTTACCGCAAGTGTCGAAAAGGGAGAGACCTTACCGCCAAAAACAGTAGCACTTACCTTCGATGATGGATGGCTTGATAACTATCTTTTTGCCTATCCGATTTTAAAAAAACACAATCTTCCCGCCACTATTTTTATAGCAACTGGTTTTATCGACACACCAAATCTTTTTTGGACTGATCGCTTATCACGAGCTCTGTTTTCTCTGTGGCAGGCTAAAAAAGATGTGCAGATAGAACTTGAAGAAAAAAAAGTTGGGTTATCCCCAGCTACTGCAAAACTGATTCTTGAGGTGTTAGAAGTTGATGAGTGGGAGGAGTTGGTTGATACCATTCATTTACTGATTGAAGTTCTTAAGCTCACTGCGCTTGATGATCGAAACCAGATTCTTGATACCATCTACGGATATGCTCGTTCTTATATCGGTATTCCCAAGGAGCGGGTTTTTCTTCGTTGGGAAGAGGTTCAAGAGATGTCAGAAGGTGGAGTGAGCTTTGGAAGTCACTCTCACTACCATCGAATCCTTCCAGAGATCCCCGATGAGGATGTAAAAAAAGAGATAGAGGTTTCCTATGTACATCTTAAGCGTAATTTAAAAAACTTCTCGATGACATTTTGTTATCCAAGTGGAGAGTATTCAAAGCGCTCACAGGAGATCCTCAAAGAAGCTGGGGTTTTAAGAGTTCTTGGTGCTCGTCCGCAATCGCTTTTTGAAGAAGAACCGCAGATCTATGGACGAATCGGCATCCATGAAGATATCTCCTCGACGCTACCACTTTTTTCTTGTCGAATTTGGGCAAAAAAATGGTTTTCATAAGATGACACCGAAAGAAAAAAGATCAACACGAAAAGGACCACCCCTTACCGGAATATCTCGGAGACTTATTTCAAAAGCGATATTTCATCTTGGATTTCTTGAATCTAAACGAAAAGATTTTTCAGGAAAACGCTCTTTTCCGTGGCGAATTCTTCGCTATCAACGAATTGTGGATCCTTCAAAACAACCATATCCGTTAATTCCAACAACTTTTGTACGTCCAGAAACGTTTGAAAAACAGATGCGTTATGTAGCGACCTATTATGAGCCGATGCGGTTAGATGAGCTTCTTTCTGACCTTGAAGCAAATAAGCCGATTTCGGAAAAAGCAGTTGTTGTTACCTTTGATGGGGGATGGAGAGATACGTATGATTATGCACTTCCAATTTTGAATCGGTTAAAGATTCCTGGAACTGCTTTTTTGCCCACAGCGTTTATTGGAACGATGAACATGTTTTGGCAGGATAAAATTATCGCTTCTATGCTCCTACTTGAAGAAGCCGGAGTGACATTTCCTAAATTGCCATTTTTTGAACCGCCAGAGCTTTCTCAGCAGAGAAAACCAGATCTAACATTTGGTTATTCAATGGCTCGAATCATGCATGTTGTTGATTATCTTTCCACTGCTTCACAAGAGGAGCGGGGAATCTGTCTTTCAATTTTGGGTTCTGGGGTTGATGCCATTGGGGGTATTCCGATGGAGAGAGCTTTTCTCTCATGGGACGAGGTGCGGGATATGACAACGAAAGGTTTCTTGTTTGGTTCAAATAGTCACGGGCATCGTTTATATACGGAGTGTTCTCAAGAGGAGATTGAGGCTGATATCTCAAACTCTTATCAGAGTTTTAAAAACGAACAGGTGTCAGTTCTTCCAGTGTTTAGTTATCCCGATTTTGGAATCTCCAAAAATAGCCGTGAGGTCTTGAATCGGCACGGAATTAATTTTGCTCTAGGGATCGGAGAGTATGCACGACCAAATCTTTCTCGCCACGGTGAGGCGCATATTCTTGGACGACTTGGGATTTATGAGAGTGTCTCCTATGGCATAGATCTTTTTGCAATGCGACTGTGGGGGGTAGAAGCATTTGGATATAGTTACTGACAATGATTGAAGAAGAGATCTATCAACAGGCATTACGCTTTGCAAACGACTGGACAAAAAAACTTTCCCTTTCTCCACTGCTACGACTTGATTTTTCTTGGCCCTCTGTTGGCGCAGTTGATCTGATTACATTTCACTTAAGAGGAGAGATAACATTTGATACCGAAAAGCGAGAGCTTCTGCGGGGAGCTGCTGCCTACGTAGGAGTGATTGCGCACGATTGTTGGTCACGTTTTGATAAAGAGCTAAATGTCGAGCTTAAAAAAACAAAGGAAAGTAATCCCGACTATGTGCTTTTTGCAAAAGGAGGGCAGTTTCTTCAAAAAGGGGAGGAATTTTCTGTAACGCTTGTTCAAAGCCTAAGAAAGATACTTGCTTTTGAGAAAGAAGCATTCATCGGTTATGGAAAAAAAGCACG
Organism: uncultured Bdellovibrionales bacterium; assembly: GCA_964505555.1. Lineage (GTDB taxonomy): Bacteria > Bdellovibrionota_C > UBA2361 > SZUA-149 > CAZDIO01 > CAZDIO01. The sequence goes on along the minus strand of CAZDIO010000137.1, from coordinate 1,309 downwards.
GGTAATTCCAGCTGATCACAATTTGCTGAGTCTTTTTGGACTTGGTCTTATTACTGGATATTGCCCATTAGGGCAGGGAGCGTGGCGGGAGTGTAGCGAGCTAGATTTTGTTCCGTATTTAAAAAAGGCAGAAATTTTTCTTGCTGAAAGTTGTGCCAATTATTACAAGGCAGTTTTTCCGAATGAACCGCTGGGACAGCACTCAAAACTCTATCTATCTGAACTCATTATTCCACCTGCTCAGCATTCAGAACCGTTTCCTGCATGTCGTGCAGTAACGGGAGCCATTCGTTATTTAAAAGGAGTCAATGCGACACCAGAGGAGATGCTTCAGCTTGGAGAAAACTTAGCTCTTTTTCCGGATGAGCTAATATCTGCAACCGGTTTCTCACTTGCTGCTTCTCTCTGTAAAGATACCTCGACAATCTCATCTACACTCAAGGCTCTTTCAGCAGGAAAGGGAAGTTACGGAGCGCTACTTCGTCCCGCTGTTATTACGGCCCGAGCTTTACTTACTGGAGTTGAAGGAGATTTCCTTCAGTATCTAAGTAGAGACGAGATAGAACAGGCGAGAAGTATCTTTCGAGTTGAAAAGAAGCTTCATCTTCTTCCTACATTTCGACTTTCAGAAACGTTTTTTGGAAATCAAAAACTTACTGCAATGATGACTGCTCTTTCCTGGTTTAACCCAAACGGTGCAAGGAGTGCTCTTGAGGCACTTCCCAAAGATCAGAAAGTCACCGAGGTGCTACTTCAGGGGATCTATTTAGATATTCTTTTAGGAAATATTGCACGGGCAGAAAACGATCTTTTAGAGTTAGAAAATAAATTTAATAGTAAAAAAGAAGATTTACCGGTTGAATTACATGAATTGAGAGGACTTTTGCTCCTTATGAAAGGAGATTCGAAGCAGTCACTTCAATATTATCGATCGTGTTTTCATTCACCACTTTTGAACGAAGAGAGAAGGCTTGAAATTGGAGCACAACTTGTTCGTGCTTACATATTAGAGCACGATTATCGCTCAGCTATTGATGCTACAGGGTTGCTTCTTAAAGAAGAGCCATTATCTCTTGATCTTCATTTGTACCGAGCAGTGGCGTTTAAGGAGAGTGGGAAGGTTAGTGATCTTAAACAAGAGATAGAGATACTTACAAAGCTCTCCCCAACTGACCGTCGGGTGTTTTCACTTCTTGAGGTGTTATCTGAGTTGGAAGAGGGAGGAGCCAGCTAGTTCAATTCTCGATAGTTATTCCACTCCTGTTCTGAAAAATAAGCGTGTCCCTGTCGTTGCGAGCGAAGCGAAGCA
>CAZDIO010000136.1:0-14917 GCA_964505555.1 uncultured Bdellovibrionales bacterium | reverse complement strand
GCGAAGCGAAGCAATCTCGAACCCGGCGACCGGGCCTCCCGGCTCGCAACGACAGCGGGAGCCTGCTACATAAAATGAACGATTCTAGTCGCCAGAGCTCTGCACAGAATCATTTATCTCAACTTTAAATTCATCAGAGTTTGCTTTTAGTTCCGGTGCATACATCGCGTATCCGCGAGTTGGTAGTGCGCTGAATTTACCGGGGATCTCAGCATGCATACGGTATGACACGCTGTGTTTTCCTCTTGCTAGAGTTTTAACAAAAAACGCAACTCGGTTGTCTCGAAACTCTACATACGCTCCGAGATCGTTTCCATTATAACCACTTTGTACCTCAAGTGGTTCAAATCCAGCAGGTTTCATATCTTCAAAAACGAGATACTCATAATCGTTCTTACTTTCAATTTCGAGTTCGATCTCCACAAGATCTCCGCTCGTAACTTGCGAGAGATTATCAAGAGGTTGACGTTTATATTTTTCAACCTTTTGCTGGAGTGCCTGACCATGGCTTCCTGCAGCGAGCGCAGAAGCCTCGACTCGATTGAGTTTGTAGTATTTGCGATTAACTTTAACTTCCAGTCCAGCCTTTGTGATAAAATCCTCTAAGGTAAAGTTAGTCACATACGCGTTGTAATACAGTGGGCCTTTTCCAGATTTTCTAAACTCTACCGTATGCTCTCCAGAGGAGATGGCGTCCCCTTCAAGGATCAGCTTCTCGTCATAGGAGAAGAGATTGTCCTTTGTGATTGTCACCTCTTTTTTCTTTTCTCCATCAAGATAGATTCCCAAAGTAAAGCTTGGCTCATCTTCCTTACTCGCCTTAATGTAATCAGCAAATGCTTCGATCACCGTTGCCGTATCTCGAGTTGAGCTCCAGTAAGTGGCGTTCTTTCTGTTATTAAGAAGATACTTCACTAACCCTGAGGCTTTTTCTGAAAGCGGCTCAGTTCGAGAAAGAAGTTTTAGATAGTAAGCATGTGATTCATACTCACTTCCATACCAGTACCACCAATATCCTTCATTGGGGAGGTTCAGATACGCCGTTTGGTTTTCTTTATCGAGAACAAGAAATTGTTCAATGTTTTTTTGAATCATCGCTACTTTCTCTTTCTCACCCTGCTTCTCTAGGGCAAGACCAAGCATCGCATTTCCATAGACAGAGAGTTTTGTTCGATCCCGAAAGAGAAGATCTCTCATCTCATTGTTTGTTTTCCCCTCATCAACAAGCACCATGTAAGTCAAAGCATCTAAATCATCAGCATAGGTTTTCCATGGGTTGGTGGTGGTCTTTGCATTTTTTAATTTCTGAAGCTCTTCTGCCTGATAATTCTCAAGCCAAGTAATACCCCGAGAGATAGCTTCCTGTGAAATTTGCACCTCATTTCCTCGAGCGATCTGTAGCCCATGAACAACATGTGCTGTTGTGTGCGGTGAAGAATACTCCCCACTTCCAGAAAACCAACCCCACCCTCCATCTTCTACCTGCATTGAAAGCAGTCTATTTACCCCTGCTTGGGCCATCTTTGCTGCTTCCTCCTCATCAAATACAGGTTCTAAAAGATAGCGTTTCCACTGAGCTGCTCTCTCAGGCGCCTCTCCGATCTCTTGGGCATTAAGATTTGCACGCTTCTCCTTAATCTGTTTCAGAGAAAGTCCCATTCTCTGAAGCACCTTTTGGGTAATTACCGTGGGGAGAAATCTACTTAATGTCTGCTCCGTGCAACCGTATGGGTAAGAAAGAAGATACGGTAAGGCATCAACCATCGCACCAGCAAGGGTCGGGGAATATCGAACCTCAACCCTTGTTTGCTCCGAGCGCCTACTTTCTGGAATAGTAAATTGAAATTTCTTTTCCTTCTCTTCCTGCCTGAGTGCACCGCTAAATGATTCAGTTTTCAACATTCCATGGACATACACCGGAAAACGCATCTCCATCGCATCAGACTCCTCATCAGTAATCGCCTTCATGCGAATCACTGCCTCACCCTCTTTGAGAACCTTTATCCGCCAATCAATCCGTTTCTCACCATCTGGTAAAACCGCCACCACCGATGAGGGCGCTCCGAGCATTTCAAGCGTTTCACCTTCAAGCTCAAGACTCACCGTAACGTCCTTTTTATCCTTTAAGTAATTATGAACATTTGCAGAGAGCACGACTTCGTCTTTTTCAACAAAAAACCGTGGGGCTTGAAGGCGTAAAAGAAGGTCTTTTTTTGTAACCACCTCTGCACTGCCCTCTCCAACTTTTGTCCCGTCACCAAGCGCCCATGTTCTAATCTTCCAGCCGGTAAGGTTTTCAGGCATGAGAAAATCAATCTGCGCAACTCCCTTTTCATCAGCAACAAGCACGCCATTCCAGTAAGCCGTGTCAGCAAAGTTCTTACGAATCGTAACTGGGGCAGTTTCTCCACTGCCATCTCTTTGTGTCGCATTTCCTTTTTCACTTACTTTATTTTTTTGAAAAGAAGCTGATTCCGCTCCAAGAAAATCGGCGCTCGCTGCCATCGGAGCAGCCGCATCCATCAACGCACCTTTACTTCTCGATACACCTGCCATGAGCGAATCGCGATCTTGCCGCTCATCTTCTGCGAGCACTTCACCAAATTCACCGATCCCAACCATCGGAGATTCTCCCGGTGGGGTAAGTCCAAAAAACGATCTAAGAAGGTTACTTTGTTGATACGGTGAATGGTGTCGCCTCCACTTCCAAAAGAACTCCTTTATCTCAGAAACGTTTGATCCTCCCGAGATATAGTCAACCGCACGATCATAAACACTGGTCACAAGAGAACCAGAAAACGGCTCTCCGTAAAAATCAGTAATTTTAAGATGGATCTCTGCTTTTTCCCCTGGCTTGTAAGTGTCCTTTGATGGAAGCACCTCAACATTTAATACCCTCTTCTGAGGAGGAACGATGATCTCTCTTGTCGCTGTAAACACCTGCCCATTTGATACCGTAAATGCCTCCACAAAAAAGTTCGGCATATCTTTCTTTGATACCTCAATCTCCTCAACCGTGCTCTTTCCAGAAAGTGAGAGGACCTTTGGTGGAAGATAAACGCCGTTTGTGGGACGAAGAAACAAGACAACCGTGCTGTTTGGAGCATTTGTGTTAATCAGTAATTTAACTTTCTCTCCCGAGGCATACTCTTTCTTTTCAGGAATGAGCTCAATTTCGTTAAAACGAAATTCTCCACTCTCAACGTTTTCGCCGCGCACCGTAAAAAGATAACCACCTTCAATCTCATGTTTTTTTGAATCGACCACGGTATAAGAGAGTCGATACTGCCCCGCTTCCGCTGCTTTAATCTGAATTTGTGAATTTCCCTCAACATCTGTGGGGAGATCCCACTGAGAGACGACTGATTCTGCTGGATCTCCTTTACTGTTGTACGCAATCTTTACAAGTCGAAGAGAGCCACTTCCTTGAACCGGTTGACGATCTGCTGTCTTTGCAGAAAAATTAGCCGAGATAACTTCACCGGTATTATAGTGTCCACGATCGACCCAGGCGTAAACTTTAAACGGAGCTCGGGCGACAATTACTTCACCACTTCCAATGATCGTTCGTCGAGACTCATCAATAACCTCTGCCGTTATTTCATATCGACTATCAAAATTTCCATGAAGCTCTTTAGCCAGTTTCGTATCAATAGTAATATCAAGCTTCCCATCTTCATCAATCGGCACCTCATTTTCTTGGACTATTTCTGGGGGCGCCGTGGGACGATGCCACCACAATGGTCGAGGTGCGCGCATCCCCCAGTTCTGCCATCCCGGGTACCAGATACAGTCGTATGCAAACCACCAATACCCCGAGCCATAGAGCCAATCCCAAATTCCTGACGGATACCAAGAAACATCGTGGTTTGTGCGAATCACCTTATATTTTATCTTCCCACTCCGAACTGGTTCTCCAAAATAATACTTCGCAGAAATTGTTGTAGAAAACTTCTCGCCCAGCATTACTCCCTCTTTTGGAGCATCCACGCTAACTTCAAACTCAGGCTTTTTATATTCCTCAACACGAAAGTTGCCGATACTTTGGCAATATTCACCTCCCCGTGGAAGACAAACAGAATATATTCCCAGTGCTGCATCACTACTCAGTTCAAGTTCGCCATTTACTCCACCAAATCTGTCTGCGGTGAAGTTTTTTGAAAATACTCTTTCGTTTCTTGGATTTCTTACTTCCAGAGAGAGACTACTGTTTGCAAAAGGAGAGCCTCCTTCCTGATCGTATTTTGCCTGACCCGCCCAGACTTTAAATTTCACTCCCTGTCCAGGTCGATACACAGGTCGATCGGTAATCGTATAATGTTTTGTTTGGTTGTATTCTGCATCATAGTAACGAGAAAACCAGATCGGTTGAAAACCCAAATAAGCAAATTGATTTTTCGATGTCGAAGCAGTAATCAGCCAGGAATAACCAGAATCAATTTCATTTCTTATAATTATTTCTCCCTCTTCATCAGTAGATTGTTGAAATTGCTTGGTCACGACATTGGTTGTCCGTCCAACAACTTTGGTAATAAAATCGGCGTTTGGAACCGACTCTTGCTTGTATCCAAAAAACCCCACCGTTGCGCCAGATAAGGGTTTTCCCGATTTTGCATCTGCAATAAAAAAATAGGCGCCTTGATCAAGATTTTTTTGAACGATCGCTGTATCATTTAACCACAGCACTATCTTTGTGGTGTTTCCTCCGGCAATTTTTGCTTCTAGAAGATATGCTCCTGGACTCTCAAACGGTGGATGAATAGTTATACTGCGGTCAAAATGTTTCTCTCGGGGTTTAAGTTGCTCATTCCAAGAAGCAACTTTCTTTCCTAGAAACTTCGTGTTTTTCCCAGTAACAAGTCGGTAGCCGATATTTTCTATATCAATCTTTTCATAATCAAGCTTTGATGGATTTGACTCCAGGTAGCGCTGAATTTCAGAAATCAGTTCTTTTATGTTTATCTCCTGTGCCTCCAAATGTACCGAGGTGCCGTTTCGAAATCGGTACTGCACACTTGCCTTTGTGCCTGCTACTTGTGAGTTTACCCGTTCAAATCGACCCCACGCACCAACGATACTATCAAGTCGTTGTTGTCGGTGTTCTGCCTTACCAAACCGAGTGATACTCTCCTGCCAGTATCTTGCCGCAGTCTCTAACTGCCTTCGGTCTTCATAAATAGCAGCCAGCGCCTCAACTGCTGCCGTGGCATATCGTCCGTTGTTTGCTGAAAGTTTCTGATAGAGTTTAATAAAATTAAACTGATCTTCGAATGTGAATCGACTAATCCCCGTAGCAAGACGAGCAATGGTTTCATCATCTCTGAGCGTATGTAAGGAAAAGATATTTTTTGTGGTGTCTGAAAGATCATTTTTCTCGGTAGAAAACAGCCCATATGAATCGGCTAACGTTCTCACTCCAAACTGTTCCAAGAGAAAACCAGCAAAAATAAAATCTACCTCGTCACTTCCTTCTGGATATGTTTTTCGAGCCGATTCAAGGAGAAAGCGGTAGCGCGCACCATCGTTTTTTGCATCGGCAAAACTCTCTGGGACAGAATAGAAGATCGGTTGACCATCTGGAGAAGCTGGGGCTCCTCTTGTTACCTCGCCTGAATAACGCCACTCCTCATAGTCGGGAAGGAGAGAGATATCGGTAAGGGCTCCAAGCTTCCAAGCCTCAAGTGATCCCCGAAAGGCGGTAAGAAGGTGTGCATACTCAATAAAAAAACGAAACTGCTGCTGGGTTGGCTCATTCTTTGGGATCTTCTCCCAAGCAGTGTTCATTAATTGGAGTGCTCGAACCCGGTCACGCTCTACCGTATTTACCTGTCGTCCCCCTCCACGGTGGTACCCCCTTTCAAATTCTCCACCAATAACAAAACCGTGATGCGGTAACTTTCGATACGCTTCTGCCGCTCGCCAGAGGAGTTGCCAGTTATCTCCATGAACTGAAACTACTTTTTCAATAAAGGAATCGGCTTCATGAAGCCGATTGAGGCTTGTTAGTGCTGAAATTGCCCGATCGAGGGTGTCGGGTAATGTTTGATGGTGATTCTCTGGATCTATAGCGAGCTGTCTAAAACCCTCAAAGGCGTCCTTATAGTTTCCAAGGTTATAGACTGAGAGATATTTTTCGTATTCCTTTTTATAGTCAGCAGCTTCGGTGGTGGATACAACAAACAAAAAAAAGAGCATTGCGCTTACTATATGTCTCATTGGAAATCTCACTTGCTTTTTAATAGTGGGCAAAAAACAGTTCTTAGACCAGATCCTTATAAAAAAGTTCATCCCGGAGTTTATACCGTTCTTTCAAAGCGCAAACGAGATAAAAATCATAAAGACACTATAGCAGCACCACAATGGCACCGCTTTGGACAAGATAGAACGTTATTCGAAGAAATTCCTGGAACTGCTCTTTTTCGCTTTGCTCATCAGTGAGGGAGGACGCAACAGCTCCAGCAAGTTTATAGAGCGGATTTAGTGCATTTTTACTTGCAGAAAGAAGTTCAAATACCTCGTCGGTTATTGAGAGCCATTTTACGTGGAGAGTCCGATCTCTTGCGCCGACTACCCAGAGCTTCTTTTTCTCTGTTGGGGTTGAAGGAACTTCTCGATGGTGTTGATAAAAGGAAGATCGCAAAGTCAGCACATCGTAAGTAAATTCTTCAAGCTGTGCTGTAGGACCAAGACGAAACTGAAGTTCAAGAAGCTCCTCAACACTCATCCGATCAATTTGTGAAATAGTAGTAAGATGATTTTCCTCTCCTTCTGGCGCATCACTTCGAGAGATTCTCAGTGTTTCTATCTCAAGCCGCGAAATGTCAGAGATCTCTGGAACCAATTCCATAAGATCAGCTCGATCACTTGAGAGATAATCAACAAAGTTACTTGCAAGAGCGGCCGTGGTGTTTGCTTTCCAAGGGCGTTTCTTATGAAGATCTTTCACAAGCTCTAACGCATTGAAGTTTTTTCCATTTCTTTCTTTCGTCCGAGAAGAAAGGAGGGAAAAAGTAACTGGGAAATGATTTTTTAAGAGGGTACGCTCCCCTGCAAAAATAGTACCTCGATAGAGCTCAAATCGCTCCGGGCTAATCTGTGATAGATCTTCTATCTCCTCCGGAGATAACCGAGGGAAAGTAGATTCAAACCATTTTTTTCGTTGCTGATCATCAGCAGGAAGTGCTGGGCTATCAAGAAGCAGCACACGCATCGCTGAGAGAACATCAGAGAGAGCCATAATTCACCTCGTTAAAAAAAGGCTCTTACGTAACGAGAACAGATTAAGAGCCTCTATCATTCCTGTCGTTGCGAGCCGGGAGGTCCGGCCGCCGGGCTCGCAACGACAGGAAGAGAATTTTCGTGCCACACCTAAAGTGGGACAGCTCTAGGCGCTCTAAGTCACTTATTACTATTTTTAAGGACCTCGCTCATCACTTGATTTGCGATCTCTGTCTCTTCAAGAAGCCGCTCCACGGGAGGCAGCTGCTTATCCCACTCAATTACCACGGAACTTGGTCCAGTCAGTGCAATTGTTTTTTTAAACAACTCCCATACCTCTGTGGGAACAGGAGCGTCATGGCTATCGATAATTACCTCCCCATCAGCCTCCCATCCCGCAAGATGAATCTGTCCAACCCGCTCAAGCGGAAGAGCGCTAATAAACTCAAACGCATCATAATGGTGATAGAGGGAATTAAGGTGCACGTTTGTAACATCAAGGAGCAAACCGCAGTTTGCATTTTCAAGCACATAATTGATGAACTCACCTTCAGACATTTCACGATCTGAAACAGTAAGATAGCGTGTCACATTTTCAAGAAGAAACGGCCTCTGCAGATACTCCTGAACAATTTTAACTCGACTTACAACATTATCCGCACTCTCCTTCGTAAAAGGGATCGGAATTAGTTCATTAAGATTCGTATGATCGACCATAGTAAAGCAGAGATGATCTGACATCCACGGCGCTTCAATCATATCAAGAAATGATTTTAACGAGCGCAGATGTTCCATATCAAGAGGATCTGTAGACCCAATGGACATACAGACTCCGTGAGGGATGATTTTGTAGAGGCTTCTGATCTGCTCAAACGCTTCGCGAATATACCCGCCAAATCCAATATAATCTTCAACGATAATTTCAAACCAACGAAACGGTGGCTTTGCAGCAAGAATCTGCGAGAAGTGCTCTCCCCGAAGTCCTGCACCAGCTCCGAGAGGTTCTAAATTAAAATTTTTCATTTAAAAAAGCCGCTCAGTGCTTGCATTACCAAAGCACCTGAGCGGCTCTCTTTATTACAACATTACATCTATTAACTATTCAGCTTCAGCTGCGGCTTCATCATCACCGTGATCATGAGAACCTTCACCACCATCGGTTTGGCCTTCTCCCTCACTTTTTTCTCCGGAGCAGCCTTTATCTCCACCACACTTTTTGTCACCACTACAATTTTTATCCCCAACTTTTCCCTTCTCGCCCTCACCACTACAACTCTTCTCACCCGCATGCGCATCGGTACCGTGTTCTCCTGCGTATGCAATTCCGGGAGTGATCATAACTTTTCCAGCTAAGAGACTTCCCACTGCAAGTGCTCCAATAGTGGTAAATAATTTTTTTGTCGGTGCCATAGAAACCGTTTCTCCTAATGATTAATAAAAATGAAATACCGTTTATGAAAATACAGTGAAGATACACAAATCCACTTACTTCAACAAGACTTTGAGAAATTCGCGATAGATCGGATTTTACATGAAAAAATGGGCGAATGTTTGAAAATCACTCACTCTCAATCGTTACAACGTTCTCAAGTATGTGACTGACGCTCTCATCGGGAACAGCGACGAGTTTAGGAGCTTTTTCTATCATTTGGAGAACCTCAATCTCTGCGCCACTACCTGCGCCGAGTTCTTTGAATTTTCGAGTTGCCGGAAGCACTCGACTCTCAAAAGCTCCAACCGTCTGGTTATAGCTTTCTACCGCTCGATCAAGTCCTTTCTTTATCCCTGAGAAGTGGTTTGCCATGGTACGTACCCGGTCGTACAAACTTTTTCCAAGCTGGCTAATGTGTTGTGCGTTTTCAGCGAGCTGTTCTTGACGCCATCCATAGGCAACCGCGCGAAGGAGCGCAATCAGCGTCGTTGGAGTGGCGATTAACACCCGCTGCGAAACCCCTTCTTCAATCAAGCCAGGATCTTGTTCCAGTGCGGCACTAAAAAAAGTTTCTCCCGGCAAAAACAAAACGACAAACTCAGGAGTGGGCTCAAACTGCTCCCAATATGATTTTTGAGAAAGTTTAAAAAGGTGCGTGCGGAGTTGTTTTGCATGATCTTTTAACTTTGCAATCTTTTGTCCCTCCTCAGCAGCATCTAACATCTCAAGATACGCATGAAGGGGAGCCTTCGCATCGAGGACGATATTTTTCTTATTTGGAAGTTTAATGATCATGTCTGGTCGAAGCCGACCTTCATCTGACTCTACCGACTCTTGTTGCATAAAATCGCAATACTCGATCATCCCCGCCATCTCAACAACTCGACGAAGTTGAATCTCCCCCCACCTTCCTCTGACATTTGGAACGCGAAGCGCCTTCACAAGATTGCTTGTTTCATCTTTTAATGCCGTCTGTGTCCCAACAAGAGATTTGAGTTGCTCGTTAAGCACTGCAAAAGAGGTGTTTCGTTCCTTTTCAATTGCTTGAATCTGCGTATCCACCTTGGTAAGAGACTCTTGAAGTGGTTTTATTAAATCATCAACCGCTTTACGCCTCATATCCAGGTCGCCTTTTGCACCTTCTTGAAATTTTTCAAGGGTGGTTTTTGCCAATTCAAGAAAAGATTGATTGTTGTTTCGTAGCGCTTGTGAAGAGAGCGCCTGAAATGTGTCTTGAAACTTTTTCTCAAGCCCCTCGAGAAATTCTCTTTTCTCCTGCCAGTTCTTAACTGCTTCTTGTAGAGCAGAAACTTCTCGCAGTAGATCGCCATTACTCTGGAGGAGCTGTGTTCTCTCATTCTCACCGTGCTCAACTTCAAGCTCGAGTTCTTGAAGTTTGATATCTTTTGCAGCGAGGCGCTCAAAGAGAACTTTAAGTTCGGCATCAAGAGGTGCGGTAACTTTCTGTGCTAGGTGGGTAATCCTCTCTCGAAAAAACAACCAACTGCACGAAATTCCAACAAAAAAGCCTACCGCTATTGGCCAAAGAAAATCAAACATCGTATTCATGGCAGTGGATTATCTTCTTTTTTAAAAGCTCTCTTTCAACGGGTCACTTAGCACTTAAGAAACTGAGGTTAAATATATAGCAAAGACTAGGGATATTACCAATCTCAGCTATCATTAAATAGCGTTTGCTGAAAAGATTTTTGGTAACAGGGAGATATGTAATAAAGAACGATAGGGATGATGAAAACCATAAAGGAGAGCGTTGGACGTGAAAAATAGATCCGAACTTGATGAGATTCATCACGTGGCAATAAACGTAGCGGAGCTCGATAAATCTATTAAATGGTACACTACAAGTTTTCAGTGCGATCTCGTTTATGAAGATGCACGACTTGCGATTTTGGAATTTTCAAACCTCACCCTTCATCTCGTACTTCCCAGTGAACAACCTGCCCATGTTGCCTACATTCGAGATGATGCGCACACCTTGGGTGAATTGCGTGAACAAAAAGATGGCACGAAAACTACTTACCTTTCAGATCCGTCCGGAAAGCCCGTAGAGATCGTTGCCAAAGACAGTGTGCGCTCTCAATTTCAGAACAAGCAATGAAAATACTCATCAGTGGTTCAAACGGATTTATCGGTCAGCATTTAGTAAGGTATGCAAAAGATCAAGGCCATGCGGTTTATCGCCTGGTAAGAGGTAAGGGTGGTGCTGATACGATGAGTTGGAATCCGGCCCTTGGGTTAATTGATAGCACGCAACTTGAGGGTTTTGATGTCATCATTCATCTTGCAGGAAAGAATATTGCCGAAAAGCGCTGGACTACGCGTACAAAAGAAGAGATCCTTAAGAGCCGAGTAACAAGTGCAACTTTACTTTCCTCAACCCTGTTAAAACTCAAATCTCCTCCAGCTGTTTTTCTCTCAGCTTCCGCAGTTGGATTCTATGGTGACAGAGGTGAAGAGATCATTACTGAGGATGCGCCACCTGGTAATGATTTCCTCTCTCAAGTTTGTGTTTCATGGGAAAAGGCAGCTCAACTTTCTCCTCAGCTCAGCACACGAGTTATTCATCTTCGTTTTGGAATGGTTCTTAGCAAGGAGGGTGGAGCTTTAAAAAAAATGCTTATTCCGTTTCGGTTCGGCCTTGGTGGAAGACTTGGAAATGGAAAGCAATATGTTAGTTGGATTACCATTACCGATCTCTTACGTGCTATCTTTCATTGTATTAAAGAACCATCAATTTTTGGTCCAGTAAATATTACCTCTCCAAACGCGATTACAAATGATGAATTTACCAACACCCTTGGGCAAATGCTTCGACGACCAACAATTTTTTCACTCCCAGCGCCGATTTTGAGAGTGATTTTTGGAGAAATGGCCGATGTGCTGTTTCTCTCTAGTATTCGGGCTATCCCAAGCAAACTCCAATCAACACGGTTTCATTTTGAACATGAAAGCATTCGTATGGCATTGCAGGCAGTGCTTCCATGACTATGAATCCTCCAACGACAGGGGTTGCAAATACGACTGATATAATTTACGATCCTACTGAGTTAAAATCTAAGGAGCGTTTATGATTTCAAAAAAGATGGAAGAGCGTTTGAACCAGCATCTCAATGCAGAGTTTTATTCTGCGTATCTTTACCTCTCAATCTCTGGTTACTGTAAACGTAAATCAATGAACGGTTTTGCCAATTGGTTCTATGTTCAGTTCCAAGAGGAGCTTAGTCACGCATTAAAGTTTTATAATTATATTAACGATCAAGGTGGAACCCTGACCCTTCTTCCTCTTGAGCAACCTCCAACAACGTTTTCTTCATTGATTGAGGTTTTTGAAAAAAGTCTCGCCCATGAAAAACATGTTACGACGCTCTTAAATGATCTTTCGAGTTTCTCGCTTACTGAAAAAGATCATGCCACCAATATCTTCCTGCAGTGGTTTATCACTGAGCAGATTGAAGAGGAAGATTCCGTTACCGACATTTTGGAGTCTGTGAAATTGGTAAAAGATAGTGGGCAAGGCTTATTGATGCTTGATCGAGAACTCGGATCGCGCTCTTTTCAAGCTGAAACCTAGATCCTAAAAACTATTTTGAATCTCCTTGTTCCTAATAAGAAGCGATGCTCGTGGTGCGGAGATGATCCGCTCTATTGCAAATATCATGATGAAGAGTGGGGTGTTCCTCTTCATGATGATCAAAAATTGTTTGAAATGCTCATTCTTGAAGGATTCCAAGCAGGGCTCAGTTGGATCACCATCTTACGAAAACGAGAAAATTTCCGTGAAGCTTTTAAAAACTTTAACGCAAAGAAGATCGCAGCATTTTCAAAAAAAGACGTCACCCGGTTACTAAAAAACCCCGGCATTGTCCGCAATCGCCAAAAAATCGAAGGAACGATCACCAACGCCCGGCTTTACCTGGAAGTTCAAAGAGAATTCAAAAGTTTTGACAAATACCTCTGGCAGTTTACGAATTACAAAACGCTAAGAAACCCAAAAGGTGTCACCAAGGGAACAATTCCTGCAACCACACCCCAGTCAGATGCGATGTCAAAAGATCTAAAAAAGCGTGGATTTAAGTTTGTCGGCTCAACCATCTGCTACGCCCACATGCAAGCAACAGGGATGGTTGATGATCACATGGTTGGGTGTTTTAAATATAAAAAGAGGCGCTAAGTGCACTTTGTGCTCTAGAGCCATTCTACTTTAGATATATCTCTGTCGTTGCGAGCTGGATAAGCTGCGCGAAGCAATCACATATCACCATCAAGGGGTCGAGATTGCTTCGCTTCGCTCGCAACGACAGAGATACATCTAAAGTGAAACGGCTCTAGTAAACCGCCTTCAAATAACACTCTTCACAGTAAACAATTTCTTGTCGATCAAGTGTATATGTAGAGAGAATCTCTCTCCCACAACGCTCGCAATGACGAGCAATCAGTTTTCTTGGTTGTCTTAGTTTGGTTCTTACCTTATGCCGTTCATCCGGGTGGAGGGTTGGAAGAGGAAGACCGTGGGTCCGATAGAAAGACAACTCCTGTTTTGTAATGCGAAATGGTTTTTTCGTTACCGCACATTCAATGACACATTGAAGAATGTCATCAGTCACTTCAGTAATATTTTCGGGGAGATTTTGGGCTAAGAGAAGTTTTGCAACTTTTGGTTTTGGTGCCTCATAATCTAGCCATCGAAACTCCTTCTTTTTCGCCTCTTCTCTTGTAAGCGGAAAATATTCAGAAGCAACACTCTCGTTGTAGGAAAACGGAGATAAGGAAGAAGGAAAAAACTCCCCCCATTCGCTTCGTTCATTCATCTTTTTAATAAGGCGTACAACCAGCTCTTCATACTCTTTTTCACTATACTGTTTATTGAGTATGCAATACTCTTCTTTTTTAAGTGAGATACTTCCAAAACAGTTTTTACAGTTGTTTACACAGAGATCACAATAGATAAGATCCCTACTATCAGAACAGATGTTACAAAAAAGAAATCGGTATCCCGCCATCCCCGCATGACACTCATATATAAGCTCACTGTTTACAAGCCAGCCGTGTTCATAGCAGTCCATCGAGTTTTTATTATTTCCAAGATCAAACATGTACCGACAATCTTCAAGCTCACGACAATTAAAACAAAATTGGGCTTTCTTTGAGTTATAGAGATCATCACCGATGCAATCGACACAGTTAATCTGAAGCGTTCCGCGATGAGGTCGGTTTAATTTCAGTTTTTCAAACTCTTGTTTAAACTCCGCCATCTTTGCCCGCGAAGAAAGGAGTTCCTTCCATTTTCGCTGAAACTCCTCTTCGGTAACCGGTTCATTAAGTATCTGGTATCGTTGATGATGAAGTTGAACACACCCAAGACAATGATCACAGCTCTTGCAATCAAAGCAGAACATCGACTCACTAACATTTTGGCAGTACGAAGAGTAGAACGTCTGATAACATTGTTGACAATAGATGCACTCATAACAACCCTCGCATCTCTCTAGGTAGAGACCATCAACTACTTCTCGTGAGTGCAGTACCCAATTGCCATAGAGGCATTCTTCACAACTGCCAAAGGCCACTCCCATATAACAATTTTTATTATTTGAAGAATGGTTCGTATAGAGGCTGTTTTCACTATGCAGATTATAAAGTGCAAGACGAGGGACCTTTTCCTGCAGTGCCTGGTATTGTAAAAAGAAGGGTTTATCAAAATCGATTTCGACACCAAAAGATAGCGGATCCCAACCATCACTCCACCAACAGTCCTGACAGTAAACGGTGTGAAACTTTAGGGGAGAGTACAAAGAGATAATACTTGCCTGACAGCGATCGCATTGGGCCTGATAAAGAGTTCTCTCATTTCGCCAGGTCAGTCTTCGCTGTTGGCGACAATCAGGACACTTCGTGGGAGGGGGAATTAATTGACGTTCATTATTAAATATCGGTGAAAGCTTTTCATAAAAGGCTAAATCAGCCTTTGTAATCTCAAAAGACCTCTCACAAACGTTGCAGTCTCGCTTCATCTTCTCCCCTGTCTTGGTGTTCGTTACACCTTGAGACAAAAAATGACGTAAGGGGAATGAATATAGCAAAACTAGCTGTATATACTAGAGCAGTTCCGAATGGCATTAAGATAAGCGTTTATCGAGCCTTTTTTGAATAACACAGAGTTTCACGGAGTTCCACAGAGTTAAATTCATTAACTTTTTTTCTTCACTCTGTGAGACTCCGTGAAACTCTGTGTTAAAATACTTCTTA
>CAZDIO010000135.1:0-2023 GCA_964505555.1 uncultured Bdellovibrionales bacterium | reverse complement strand
TGCGATTGCTTCGCTCCGCACGCAACGACAGGCGCTACCTCTAACATTCAATTCAACCGCACAGCGCACGTGCACCCGCAAGGCGAAGTTTAGTTCAAGGCGAAGGAGAAGTTGAAGAGTAAAGATAAGTAGCTATAGTGTAGGTTGTGCTCGGTCGTTTGCACTATTTAATTCAAACTCTCCAAGTAACACTTCTCACAATAGACCTTCTCCACTCGTTCTCCCATCTGTGACGTGTATATCTCCACCGAACAATTATCACACTGCGTCTTTCGTAATTGTCTTGGATTTTTCTTTGAAAGACGATCTCGGTAGCGCTGCTCGGGGGAGCGGTCGGGGGGTGGAATGTTTTCTTTCTGATAAAATGCAAGTTCCGGGGGGATAATTTTATAAAGCTTTCCTGATGAGGCACAGGTGATTACCTTTTGTGTGATCTCATCTGAAGCCAAAGAGATCGTATCAGGACTTTCATATCTGCCCCCTACATACTCACCAGCTTCCTCTTCCTCATGCCATTTAAATCCCCCCTTAAGAGCAGCTTTTTTTGTAAGTGGCATAAAATCCATCGCCGTTGTTTCATTATATCCATACATCGACAACGCTGAAGGAAAGAACTCTCCCCACTCCTTTGTTTCTCTAAGGTGGGCGATAACTTTTGGCAGGAGTGACTCATACTCCTCGCGAGAGTATTCCTTATTAAGAATACAGTACTGATTTCTTTTTAATCCAACACAACCAAACAGATGGGAGGAGTGATGACATTCCTGACAGTAAAGAAGATCGCTTATCTGTTCACTGCAAAGATGAGAAAATAAAACACGTTGTGCATTGTAGCCAATAATGGAGCCTTCATAGATAAGCTCTGATTGAAGTCCAAACTGATACATATCCATACAGTCTTTGGCGTTATTGTAGACCTGATAGCAATATCGTCCATCAAACATATCTGAGACGTTGTAGCTCCACTGCACATTTCGGCAATTATAGAGGTAATCACCGAGAGAGTTTTCTGTTTGAATCATTTGTAAAAAACGGTTCGGAAGGTCTTCTGCGAATTTTTCAAATTGCTCTTGAAACCGTTTTCGGCCGGCACGTGAATGAAGGTTATACTCGGTGAGCAATCGTTCATACTCGGCTTTTGAATACTGTTTATTAAAGATGCAATATTGTTTTTGCTGCAAATTCTTACAGCCAAGACAATTTTTGCAACCGATGCATCTTTCTAAAAACAAGCTGTCCTGACACGTTACACAATCTTGTGAAAATTGAAGGTTGTAACATTGACGACAATCAATACATTCGTAGCAAAGCTCTGAGTCAAAAACGTTTAAAACATCAATACAGCTTTCACACTTTTTAACCCCGTACCCATAATAGCAATCGCGATTAAAATCAGCATGAAAGAGAAGGTAACAGTTTTTATTCGAACCAGCGTAATTCGTATAGGCTGAGTTTTCATCAAGCACGTAGTTTGTACGAAGCGCTGCATGAGGAATCGCTCGATGAAGTTCTTGAAACTGTTCAAAAAATGTTTTTGAAAAATCAAACTCCCTGCCGTAAGAAATCCCATCCCAACTCTCACCCCACCACTCAGACATTTTATAAACGGTATAAGGCTTATCGGCGGAGATAATTGAAATAATTGGCTCGTTCGTTAGATCGCACCTGCGGTGATAGAGTTTTGTTTCGTTATTAAAACTCAATCGCCGTAATTGTCGGCACTCTGGACAAAGGGTTGGCGGAGGAAGAGAAAGGTTGTTCCCTCCACAAGAGGGGCTTAATTTTTTTAAAAAATTCCTATCTTCATCCGTAAGGATGAAAGATGCTTGACAGTTCCTGCAAGATATCTCCATAATCGTCAATCCAATTCTACAAATGCGCCATACAATAACACCTAATTCAAAGCTCTTCTATCGTGTTTCTGTAAATAGTGTTGAAATGATTCAACAACTTCTATAGGGTGTAAAGCCTTATAGACCAGTTCTATGACGACCCTCTCTGTCGTTGCGAGCCGGGCCTCCCG
>CAZDIO010000134.1:0-92763 GCA_964505555.1 uncultured Bdellovibrionales bacterium | reverse complement strand
CGAGCGCAGCGAAGCAATCTCGAACCCTTCTAGCAATATGAGATTGCTTCGCTGCGCTCGCAACGACAGAGGGGGCCTGCTTATATATAAAACACCACGGCTCTAGAGAAATTCAATGAGCGCAGGAAATTTAGTAGCAAGTTTTCTTGCCTCCTCGGTACATTCAGACATAAAAGTAAAATCATTAAACTCAAACCCTGGACTAACAGTACATCCGACTAAAGTATATTCTCCTGTGGTCTTTGCAGATTGCCACGCGTTAGCCGAAACAACGCAAACCAAGCCGTTGGTGCTTTGCTGATTGATTGGCTCTAAATAATGCGTTTTTAGTTCCTGTAATTCACTATCAAGAATATTTAACTGGAGAGGATCTCCCTCGTAGTAATGCCATAACTCATCAGAGCACACCCGATGCCATCGACTTCGTTGTCCAGAAGTAAGCAGGTAGTAGATGGTGGTCATCCATGCCCTCACCCCATCTCGATCCTCCAATGATAGTAGAGAAGGAGAACGATAAACCTCTCGAAAGTAACCACCCTCTGGATGGGGACGCAGTTCAAGTGATTGTATAAGAAACTCCGTGCGTGTCATCTTTCTACTGTATCTTCTCTATGCCCCACGAATACGATCCATTCTCTGCTTTGATGATATACTTTCCACTTGCCACTTTCTAGTAACATCCTACTGAGACGATGCTCTCTAGGAAGAAATGCTATTTCAACAGCCCAATTCTCTAAAATCTCCTCCCAACTCTGACCCCCTCCAAGAAGTATAGAAGATTCCTGGAGTCGCTTCTCCCCCATAACCAGGGTTCTTCCATCAATAGTTGTTTTAAATCTACTCTCTGTCTCACTGCTCATTTTGGTAAGAAAGAAAAACAGGCCAAGCCATCCCCCATCTTCAAGGGTATTCAGCACATACAAAGGTTTATGACGTTGGAATATCAGATCATTCTGCAATGAGGTGGCGATCTGAAGCATCTCTCCATATTTTTTTGGAAGGGGTGGTTCAATTTGAAGAGAGAAGAGAGAAACTAAGACAAAACTCGAAAGTGCTGCCGCTATTTTTTTTCCACCTTTCTTTTCTTTCTTAAGATCTGACAAAGAAACCATCTGCGTAATGGTAACGGCACCTGCAACTGCAAAAAGAACCGCAAAAAGTGGTAGAAACTTAATACGCATCACAGACAGTATCGAAAAGAGTACGATGAGCACAATAAGTGCTGGATGAAGAGCTCGTCTCCACCTTCCAAACGAGATGAAGAAAAAGATAAGCATAATCACAAACACTGGCAATACATACCCCAATTTCATACTCAGTGGTTGAAATTCCGATATGAGCGACTCTGCTACTTTATGCGAAAACATGTATCGCACAACGGTTTCATAAATTTGAACTCCGTAGGGGTTAAGAAGCGGCGCTGTAAGCGAGATGAGAAGGAGGTTTACCCTAGAAAAGATTGATTTCTTTTTTACATCGCCACGATAAAAAACGATCTGATAGAGAAACACCACAAACGGTGAAAAGATCCAGTATACATGGGAATTTGCCCAGACAAGCATCAACAGTAACAAATTTAAGTACGATAGCCGCTTTGTTTCTAGAAGAAAGATGAGGATCGAAAAACAGATCAGACTGATCAGTTGTGGCCGTAACTGCCAAACGGGTGCAGAAAGGAGAAACATTACTAAGGTCGCAAATAATGAAACAATTTGTCGTTGCTCAAAACTCGCTGAAGTTTGTAAAGCGCATTCTCTTACCACCAGATACAACACAAAAACAAAGGCCACGATGAGAAGAACTTGAAAGATCTGCAGACCAAAAAAACCAGCTATTTTAAAAACCCCAGCAAACGCCAGTTCAGGAAGCCAGGAATATGCATGCCATTTACTTCCTTCAGCACCGAGAAAATCCCAAAACGGAACTCCTTTTGATTCATACATCCACAAACCACCCGCAAGATGCCAACCAAGGTCAGGATCCGTAAGGGGCTTATATCCAAGCACCACACCAATTGTCCCTAAGAGAACCCAGGGAAGCCAAACAACAACGTTAGATTGTGCTTTCATAAAATATCTTCTGAAGCTTTTCTGTGAGTTTCATTACGAGGAGCACCAAAATTACTGATCCCAGATCATCGATAACGTAGTGCCAACCAAAGTAGAGTGTAGAAATAACGGTAAGGAGTGAAAAAATCCATGAACACGCGCCAAGAAAAGGGTGAATTTTTGAAAGATAGACACTGCCAAGTATCACCACGGCAAGATGAAGACTTGGAAAACCTGAGATGAGATATACCCCTCCCTGGCCACTATCTATAGAGAGCTTTTGATTCCAAAGTTGCTGTTGAATCGTAGTAACCTCCGTGTGCGGGAGATCTGCATAAACAAAGGGTTGATAAAAACAAGGGCCAAGGGTGGGAAACAGATACACCATCAAAATACCAACAAACCAGAGGAGAACAAATGAAGTAACAAAACGATTTTTTTGCGCTTCGTTTCGATTGAGTATGATCAGATAAATAAGAAGCGCTACATAGGGATAAAACGCCATGTAACAGCTACTAAAAAATGAAGCGGTCATGGATCCAAAAATGGAATACAACACACGAAATGAAAGATCTCCAGAAAAGAGAAATTTTTCTTGGGAAAGTAAGAGCTGATCATAGAGAATGGGGTTGATAGTTCTTATTGCATTTTTTAAGTGAATAAAGACAACAAACATCACACAGATGACATGGAGCAAACGAAGATCTTGGAATAAAGAGGCTCGATGTAAATATTGCATGACATATCTCTTCCAAGTTTCACTCCATCTAATTCCACTTCTCCTTTTTAGATCTTTTAAACGAAGCACAAAGAGAGAGAGAAATAATCCAACTCCATAGAGGAGTAGCGCCTGGCGTACCCGATCCCCATAGAGGTCGAGGGGGGTGATATTGGTTAGATTTGAAAGACTATAGATTGCTCCTGAGATCGCTAAAAACAGAATAACAATCGCTTCTGAAAGATAGATATTTTTTTTGAATGCTCTAGACCACACTGAAGTAAAAAAACTCAAAGAAGCAATCTCTTATACGGAAAGAGCGATCAGAAATAAATTCATTTATGAATTACCTTTCTGCTTTCCTAAATCAATGAGAATTTTTTGATCTCCAGATTCGCTTTCCTGCTCCCTGAGCGAGATTGCTGAAACCCTGCGCTCAATCTCCGTGGTATCAAGAAAAGAACCTCCATTTTTCTCTGAGTTTTTTTCCTTTTCATCATCCTTACGATTGACAATAATGATTCCCGCTTTTGACTTTTGCAAGATATCTGACCCGCGCAGGCGATTCTCGATATAGGAGGGATCAACCCCCATCGCTTGAGCAGTAAGATAGGCTCTCCTCATCTCAGCGCCTTTTGCTCGAAGTTTCATGGAATCCCCTTCGTAGATGCTTTCTGCGGCCATTTCAAGGAGCATCGTTTTTGCCTGCTCATTTTTTGAATCAATTTTTAAAACCGACTGCACCTCAGAAAAAGCATTCTCCCCCTCAGGCTCCACATACTGGCCGAGCTCTTTATAGACCTGAGCTCGAGCAAGCCGCGTCACCACCTGTCCCAACAGATCACTAACGAGAAGATCAATCTCGGCGATCTTCTTCTTTGCTATCTCATGAGTGGGATCAAGATTAAGAATTTCTTGATAGGTTTCTCGGGCATTTTTCCCTGGTGGAAATACATAATCACCCCGATTAAAATATTTAATTGCCTCATCCTGAAGTGTCGCAAGACGTTGGCCTCGTTGTTCACGGCGGTTCTTTTCCTCTGCTAATACTTTTGATCGTGATTCGATGTCCGTAAGCCGCTTTTTTGCATAAATATTTTCAGAATCGAGCTCCAAAATCTTTTCGTATTTTTCCCTTGCGTTTGCACCTAAAGGTTCATAGAGCGCACCTTGGTTGTAATACTCATCCCCTTCGCGCATTAACTTCGCCACCACTGCTTCTCGTTCCTTTGCGATCTGCGCTTCTTTACTTGCTTTTGTAACACGTTTCGTTGCCAGCTTATCTCTGGAGAGATAGGCAAATACTAGCAAGAGACAAAGTGCAGCCGCTGTAGCAACCATCGCCACACGTGGAATCTTACTCTTTGGACGATCAATTGAACGATCCGCGATGTTTTCTCGCAGAGTAAACACCTCTCCTGGAGCGACGAAGCGCAGCCGAAGGTTATTCCCGATGTTAATCACATCTCCACGCTTCAGAAATACCTCCGTTTCTTCCTTTATGGACTCCCCATTAATCGTCAGGCCTTTTGGCGAAAGCGGTTCTATAAAGTAATTCTCACCCCGCTGTGAGATTATTGCATAGCGCTTTGGAGAGTCTTTTTCGGAAAGGCTGATTTGGCAATGAATATCACTGCCGATCATCATCTGTGGTTGATCAAGGGCAAAGCGCTTACCTTGTTCCTTGCCATCTAAAACGACAATACTTGCTTTGAGCACTCCTGAGATCTGCATGCCGATGACCGTTGATTCTACGTCCATCGTCGGTGCTTCTTGTTTTTCTGGTTTCGTCGGCTCTTCCTGCTTTGTTTCTTTTTGGTGTCCTCCCAACATCTGCTTAAGCACATCAGCAGACATCGAAACTGCAATGGTATCTGTTCCCAAACGCTCTGAGTCCATCCCCACAAATGGATTCTTCTGTGTCTTTTTTCCTCCCGTAATCGCGTCGAGGAGATCATCTACGGTTTTAAACCGTTCATCAGGATTTCGAGACAACCCCTTCATAATCGCTCCATCAAGAAGGGGCGAAATATCCTTTCGCAATGACGCAGGACTCGGGGGCTGCTCGGTGAGTCTCTTCATTGCTGTTTGTAGCGGATTTGAACTAGAGAAAGGTCTTTTCCCTGTTACCAGTTCAAAAAGCACAATAGAAAGTGCATAGATATCAGCTCGATGATCAGCTTTTTCTGAACTTGTTATCTGCTCAGGTGCAATGTAGTGTGAATCAATGATCAATCTTCCTTCAGAGCTTACACTCCGATGTATCTCATCAATCACTCTTGGATAGTATCCAGCAAGCCTTACCTCTTCTCCCTTAAAGAGCACCCCACGTGAATCAAGATGCCCATGGAGAGTCCCAAGCTCATGAATCTCACCAAGTCCTTCGCCAAGTTGAGACACATAGGTAATTGCCTTATCAATTTCAATTCCCTCTTCGTTGTCTTTTATGAGGTCACGAAGATTTCTCGTTCCAAGAAGCTCCATGGCAATATAAAAAACCCCTTCCTCTAAACCCGTAGCGACAATAGGAACAAGCACCGGATGAGTTGCGGTACGAAGGAGCGACATCTCCGCCTCAAAACGCTCTCGCCACTGTTGATTTTCTCCAGGCCGATCCACGAATATCTTCAGAGCAACATCGCGTCCAAGCTCCTTGTCTTTTGCTCGATATACGGTAGCACTTGGACGCTTAACTAATTCTGCCTCAAGCACAAATCGTTTGGAAAATTCTCCGGAAAACTCCATTGGCCAATCACCTTTTCTTAGCACCTTTCACGTGGTGTGCTTTTATTTTGTAAATAGTGCAACTGCCTCTTCGATTCCTGCTGTTTTCATCTCCTCAAGCATCGATGGAACAATCCCGCTCCATTCATGCTTCCCTTCCGCTTTTCTATTCTCACCCATGCGGAGAAATGTATAACGAAAAATATCATTCACCTCATAGGTGCCATCTTCCCGAAGCGGACCAACTTCTGAGATATGAGTAACTTTTCGACTATGATCTGGTAATCGCGATGCTTGAATAATGATATCAATGGCACTTGCCACTTGTTCCCGGAGTGCTCGCATCGGAATATCAAGCCCAGAAAAAAGCGATAAGGTCTCTAGTCTTGTTAGTGCCTGTTTTGGTGAGCTGGCATGAACCGTGGCCATTGAGCCAGAATGTCCTGTATTCATCGCCTGAAGAAGGTCAATCGCTTCTCCTCCACGAATTTCACCAACCACAATTCGATCGGGACGCATTCGTAGTGATGCTTTCACAAGATCACGAATCGTTACCTGTCCCCGGCCTTTTTTGTCTGGGGGCTTCGTTTCAAAAGGCAAAACATGTTCCTGATCTAGCTGAAGCTCCGCAGAATCTTCAATGGTAATTACCCTCTCACCGTTAGGAATAAGACTTGATACTGCATTGAGAAGAGAGGTTTTTCCAGAACTCGTTCCGCCGGAAATAATAATGTTTTTCTTCAGAAGCACTGCAGCACTAAGAAAAAGCGCCATTTCGTCGGTAAAAGATCCGAACTTTAATAACTTTTCAATGGTGAGCTTTTCCTTTGAGAATTTTCGGATTGCAACCCCTATCCCCTTCCGTGAACATGGTGGGAGAAGTATCGCCACACGAGATCCATCGGGAAGCCTTGCATCCAAATACGGCTCTTCCTCTGTAACCCGTCGTCCTACGTATTGTGCAATATTAAGTACCGCAGCTTTGAGTTGATCTTCAGTAAAAGCGTTATCGATCTTACGAATTTCTCCTTTTTGCTCAATATAAATCTCGTCTGGACCATTAATCATGATCTCGGAAGTTGCTTCATCGGTAATATACTTCCAGATCGGCGAAAGAAAGCTTTTCAGTGATTCCCAATAAAACTTCTCTCCCTGCTTCAGCTGATCGGGGGATTCAAGCGGAAGCGGGTCACTCTTAGAGTCATCATCTTCTTCTAAATGTGGCACTTCGAGTTGATGTTCCGTATCTCCCCCTCCAAACGTCTCTTTCATGCGCACATTTTGATTTTCTTGGCGATCACTGTCACCTGTTTCTGCGCTCTCTTCTTCTGTTTCTTGAACATTTTCAATCGTTTTTTTGGAAGAGCTATTATAAAATACCGAAACAATCGCCCGGCCAATGGTGATCTGATCATTATGGGTAACAGTACATTTAGTAATTGCTTTTGAATTTACGAATGTGCCGTTTGTACTATTAAGATCTTCAATCACAATCTGGTCACCCTCTATGGTCAAGCGGGCATGGTAGCGAGAAATTCCTTCCGCTTCGAGACAAACATCATTTGATGGTGCTCGACCAAGCATTAACGAGAGCTTTTCGCTGGTAATAGTCTTTTGTTTTGAAGCTCCATCAATAACGGTAATCTGAATCATATCCGACTTCCTTTAACGATTTTTCCTAAACCTTTCTGGACGTTCACGCACCATTTGGGGCACAATCTTCTTGTTTCGAAACATCTTTTGAGCAAGCTGCCAACGATGATCAGTCTCATCCGGAAACATAGCTTTTACACTCATTAAGGTATCATGAGCCTCAATGTGGTTTTTTGCTCGAGCCGCTAATTCTGCGCGGTTTAGTCGACTATAGACCCGTTTCCAAAGCTCCGCTTCAATCCTTGCTACAAGATCAACCAACACATCAAGGTGCCGTTGTGAGGTTTCTTCCGTAATCTGTTGTCGACGTTCTTCTTGAATACTTTCAACTCTATCTTTAACAAAAGCACTATCTGCAAGTGAAAACTCTAATGAGATTGGAAACTCTACCGCTTCACGGTTTAATTCAGCAAGTGCCTCAATAACAGCTTCTTGGGCTGCGCGAAGAAGAAGAAAGAGCCCATCAGGAGAACTATCGACTCGCTCAGCAAGAGAGGCTACCGCGGTAAGCTTTGTATCGAGCTTACTATCAATCGTTCGAAAAAACGGTAACGCACGGATATTTCTAATTGCCCAGCTACGGTGCGACCCCTGCGCTTTCCCCTGAGGCGGAGGAAATTCCACATTGTCAAAAATAAGCTTGCGCTCCCGACCTACTAAAACATCACGGATAATCACCTCTCGCAGTTGCCACTGGCCTGGATGTGGCTCGATGCGTTCAATAAATGTTTCATCAATAAAGACTTCAAGTGGAACTGAGCTTTGATGATCATACTCAACTATGAGATCTGCTGCTGGAAGATGAAACTGAGCTTTATCGAGGTGACGTCGATCTCTTTCTTTGTCTGTCTTGCCCCCAACAAAATATCCAACAACTCGTTGCTGCGGGAGCGATAGCGGAATCTGACTTTCCTGTTTGGGGAGTCCTTGCTTCTCCTCTGGAAGAACAACAAAAAGTACCAACAAAAGTGCCAAGGCTCCTACACCACCACAAAGCGTTAATTTTTTACCCTTTGGTATGTTTGCAAAGAGTTTTTGTTTTGGAGGATTATTTTTTATTTCTGCCGAGGTTTTTTCGGTGCTCTCTTGTTTCTTTTTTGCTTGCGCAAGTGATGCATCAAACACAATTCGAAATATCGCCCCACCAATTTTAAACTCATCCCCCGGGGTGAGCGATCGCACCCCTTTCGGACCTGGTTCAACCTTAAAACCCATATGCACGGTGCCATGGGTGCTTCCTAGGTCCTCAATAAAAAACCCATCACTGCGACATTCAATAATTGCATGTTTTCGACTCACCAGCGGATCTTGAAGAACGAGATCACTCGTTGGATCACGTCCAATGGTAATTTTTGAACCAGCATCAAAGCGAAAAATATCGCCCGCGCTTGTTCCTGTAACCACCATAATTTCGACATTTCCCGCCATCGGACCCTACATCCCTCCTTGCATGTACTGAATGACAAGAGGGGTAAAAAGAATAATAAACGAGGAAGGAAAGATAAACAGCACTAAAGGGCCCAGAAGTTTCATTGGCATCTTGTTAACAAGCGTCTCTGCTAATTGCCATCGCCGAGTTCTTGCGACACTACTTTGCACCCGAAGAAGCGGACCAATACTTGCTCCAAGTTGATCCGCCTGTATAAGTGCCAATACAAAGGCATTAATCTCTGCTGTTGCCAAGCGGTCAGAGAAATTTTTAAACGCTTCTTTTCGTGTTCTTCCTAATGCTATTTCTCGTTCAACTTTTTCTAGCTCCTCAATGAGAGGACCTTTTCGACCTTTTTCAACGACAACTTTCATCGCGCTACTGAGATCGAGTCCTGCATCCACCGCCAGCCGAAGGAGATCAAGCACATCGGGAAGATCCCGAAAGATTCGACGGATCCGGGTCTGTCCTCGTCCCGTAAGCCAAATATCTGGATAGATAAAACCTAAAAATCCAAGCGCTATCGCACAAAGTGGCGTAAGCTTTGTTTCAAAATCAATATATGATCCTGCAAGAAACGCGAGAATAACGCAGATAATACGGGAGGCATGAAACTCATCCACGGAGAGTCCCCCTGGTCTTCCCGCCTGAACAAGCTTTTTTTGAAGCTTTGCTCTACTTTTTCCAAGTGGAATTTTGCTAATTAACTGCCCCAGCGGTTCAATAAATTTTCCAAACGTTTTTAGAAACAACCCATGCCACTCACGTCGTTTCTGCCATCCCTCCTCACCACCTGCTGAAAAATCCTCCTCTTCATCGGTCAGAAGCCAGACAATCCAAAATGTAACGAGCGCCACCGTAAACGCAGAAAGCCAGGAGGCAAGTTGTGTTTCAATATTCATTTAATTCTGCTCCAATTTTCTATACGTCGATTGCAAGCAAACGATTAATCCAGAGCTGAGCAAGACCCACCATTATGATGACAAGCCCCACGGCATACATTCCCAATTGATACCCAAAGAGGGTCTCAACATGTGCTCGATCGACAAACCAAAGAATACCAATTAGACCAAAGGGCATAAGACTAAGAATAAACCCTTGAAATCGTCCCTGTGCAGTTACGGCTTCGAGTTTTCCCTCGATCGTTGCTTGTTCACGAATGGTGGTGGCGATATTTTGAAAGATCTCTGTAATATCTCCCCCACATTTTTTAGTAACAGCAACCCCGGTTGCGAGGATAGAAATTATTGTTGAATTCAGTCGGGTAGCCATATTTGCTAATGCATCGGTAAACTCCACCCCGAGTCGGGTCTCTGAAAGCACCAATGAAAACTCCTGAGATATTGGTGGCGGAAATTCTTTTACAAGAAGCTCAATTGATTGGGGAAGGGTGAGTCCGGATTTCAAGCTATTTCCAAGAAGTTCAAGCCCACTGACTAGCTGCTCTTCAACTTTTCGCACCCTTTCAGCACGAAGGCGTTTCAACAGTAATGCAGGAGCAAAAAATCCTGCAAAAAAAAGCACCGCGCCAAAGATTGGGTGCAAAACGAGAAAGCCAAAGAGAAACCCGATCACTCCGAGCGCTATTCGAAGAAAGAGAAATGTTCCTGGCGAGATATTGATATAGAGCTCCGAAAGAGGGGTATCCCCGGTCTTCCCCCGCTCCTGACGAAGATCTTCGGTGAGGGTGCCAACATCACTAAGGAGGTAAAGAGTAAGTCCAAAAACTGCCAAGAGGAGAAGGCTATAAAATATTATCTCTTCTGTTCCTTCCATGATCGTCTCCCGTCATCTTAAGGCTTTTTATCCGGTGAAAATACTTCGGCATTTACTGGAAGTCCTCGCTCTTGAAGCTTACGAAAAAATTGTGGGATATATCCGGTTGCTTGATGGTACCCACGAACTTTTCCATCAGCTCCGTAGCCATCTTGTCGAAAGAGAAAAACATCCTGAAGAGTTACGGTGCCCTCATCCCGATCCATTCCAATAACCTCTGAAACCGCTGTCACCCGTCTCGTTCCACAACTAAACCGAGTTTGTTGCACGATGATATCAACGGCACTTGCAATCTGTTCACGAACCGCACGAACCGGAAGATCAAGTCCTGCCATCAACACCATTGTTTCTAACCGTGATACCATATCTTGAGGAGAATTTGAGTGTCCCGTGGTCATCGATCCATCATGGCCGGTATTCATCGCTTGAAGCATGTCCAGCGCTTCTGCACCACGGCACTCTCCGACAATGATTCGATCAGGACGCATGCGCAGCGCATTTTTCACTAAATCACGAATTGCAATCGCTCCTTTTCCTTCAAGGTTTGGGGGTCTTGTCTCAAAAGCGACAAGATGCTCCTGCGGGAGTTGAAGCTCCGCAGCATCTTCGACAGTAATCACCCGTTCTCCATCTGGAATAAAGCTCGCAATGACATTTAAGAGGGTTGTTTTTCCAGAACCTGTTCCACCAGAGATCACCACATTAAGCCGACTCTCTACCGCGAGCTTGAGAAAATCTGAGATTCCTTTTGAAAACGATCCAAATTTAACTAAGTCCGCGGCCGTAAGTGGTTTCTTTGAAAATTTACGAATTGTAATACAGGGCCCTCGAAGCGCTAAGGGTCGAATAACGGCATTTACTCGAGAACCATCTTTTAGTCGTGCATCAACCATCGGTGAGCTTTCATCAATGCGACGACCAATTGGTGCTAAGATTCGTTCAATTGAGGCAAGCACCGCTTGTTCACTTGAAAAACGATGTTCCGTAAGTTTTAATTGCCCGCTTCGCTCGGCATAAATCATATCGAAGCTATTGACCATTATTTCAGAGCAACCATCCTCAGCAAGAAGCTCTTCGAGCGGACCAAGAGCAAGTGCTTCATCAAGAACTTGTCGAATAAGCTTCTCTCGATTAAGCCCTTCTGGAATCTCCCATCGCAGCGAAACAAGGATCTGCTCCACCACTCCCTTGGCTCGTTCTCGAAGCTCACCTTCAGAGATCGCGAGGATGTCCTTTCTTCGCAGATCAAGCCGATCAATTAACTGATCATGGATTAATCGTTTAAGACGAATCTCTTCTTCAAAAAGAGAGGATTTTTCTTTTTTGCTTTTGTCAGGAGACTCGCTTTTTTGCTTTTCACCTTTTTGTTTCTCACTTTTTGCAACTTTTTCAGGTGGGGAATCTTTAACCAGAGTTGCCGAGATAAGAAAACCCCCAATAAGCAACTTAGAGCCAGGAGGAAGCTTTGTCTCTACATTCTTCACTAAACGTTTCTCTTCAAGATACGTTCCGTTAGAGCTTCCTACGTCGGTAATAAAGATCTCTTCCTCTCCTCCATCACCTTCTGGGCGAATCGTAAGACGGGCATGGCGGGAAGATACCTGGGGTTCCTGTAAAATGATATCATTCCCAGCGGCACGGCCAATGGTCACCTCACTCTTTTCAAGCACCTGGGAGAAGCTCCCCTCCCCACCGGTACCGGGTTTGTAACCCTCAATCTTTATCGCCGACGGCATTACGGTTTTGCTGGTCCCTGAGTTTGTTTTCGTTGCTTCTCAAAGATATCTCGGAGTTGCTCTCGGAGCTGATCCGTCTGTGGAGACTCAAAGGACATGGCTTTTGCCGCAAATTCCTCGATCTTTTCTTTATCTAAAGGAGTCAACACATCACCAATGCCAACGATCGGTGGAATATCTACAAGGCTTTCATCTTTATTGTGACGAAGAAGTACGCTGACATTACCAACCTGACGAGCATAGTTAAGACGAAGAGCATCTTTCATAGGAAGTCGAAGCGTTAACGAATTATATCTCTTCTCCCTTCCTTCTCCGCGCTCCTGCTCAATTACAGAATATGCTCCGGTAACAATTACCTTTACATTTTGTAGTAAGAGAACCGCTATCTTCTGCGGCACTTTAGGAATACTGAAGGTTAGGATGATATCAACATGATCTCCAGCAACAATCGAACGAGACATTGAGTTTGTCTCATCAACTGGCAGTGTGACCGCACGAAGATTCTCTCCCTCTCCCTGTATCTGCTCAGAAAGTCTCGTACCTACGACCTGGCGCATCGTAAAGTATGATTCCAGCACGTAATCGCCCTGAGCGATATCTACCGAAACCTCTTGCCCTTGAAATTGCTCTAACTCATCACGAGTTATGACGGTCTGCGGAAGAAATTTTTCTGGAATGCGACGAAATTCTATATCGTTTTTTAATACCGGCGAGCCTGCTTTAATGTTTGATTTAGCAATCGCCACTTCCTTTCGTTTCTGATTCTTATATTCCCCCGCTATATCATCGACGTAGCTTTTGACCACCATTCCAACAACAACAGCAACAACGAGCGCAATTAAAATGTGCTTTTGTTTAGTCTTCACCGCGATTTCCCCCTCATCTCTCTATTTGCGGATTACTATAACTTACTACTTAAAAGAATACACCCATGAATGTTATAAGAGTTTGACACAAAACAACCACTTCATCTGCTCTTTAGCTCCTAAGGTATCGGTCTTGAAATACTATAATAAAAAGGCTGCACATATCCCCGTATCGCATTGGGAAGGAGTGTAAAAATCGGGATACATACGAGCGAGATTAAAATAACGAGGATAATGTACTCCGTCATTGCTTGACCTGACTCCGAACTCTTTAATGAAATAATTTTCATTACTCCGTACTCCCTTCGCCTGATGATAGCGTTACTAGTAAAACAGTTTGCTCTGTAAAACTTCCTCGCTTTGGAAGAGCGGTAAACAAGAGATCTGCGACCCGCTCTTCACGACGAAATCTCAAAAACCCAACGGTGCCGTTCTTTCCCGCGCCATCCTCTTCCCTCCAACCACTTCCTTGAAATGCTGTCTGATAAAAAGAGATATTATCAGAAACACTTCCTGGATTCGTATACGAACCGGTGATACTTTTTCCTCCCCGATCGTTGGAGCTTACCACAGCTCCTGCACGACCACCCGGAATAAGCGGTACTTCCGGGATCTCACCTTGACGATGATCAAAGTCTAAATCCCCCAGAGAACCGTCGGAAAAGGCAACAAAACCCTGCACCCGATACTCTGGTGAAAGATGCTTTTGCAACGAGGGGGGAATAATCCAAGAAACGATGGAGTACTTACTTTCCGTAAGTGGATCAAAGCCAAACGCAAGACCACGATTTCTAGACGATTTTGAAAACACCTGCACACCTCTACTTTTCCAAAGAAGAGACTGCTTCTCAATTATCGCCGGAACTGCGAAGTTAGAGTAAAACATCATCGCATCTGACTTTCGACCGTTCACTTCTAAATCCCGCCCGATCGGGACTAGCTTTAGCTCCGGGATTAACGCCAGACTCTCTACAGGAGTTACCTCTTCACTATTGTCAGTGAGAATATCCGCGCCTGAAAAGGAAGGGGAAAAGGCATGAGCTTGTGGAGCTTTTCTACTGAGCCCTACAGAGAGACCATAGAGAAAAGACAACACCACGACGAAAGCACAAAGCTCCATTTGAAAAATAAGTCGGTTTTTTTTCAGCTCTTTTTTCATAATTTACTTCTCAGAGCACTAGTCATGAAACGTAGGGTTTGCTGCTGGGTTATACTTTTTTTGTTCATCGATGTATTTTTGAAAATCCCGTGGCTGATTCGTAAGCATATCGTCCTCTATCTCTTTCGTGCCTGGATATGCATCTGGTCTTACCGCCGGCCACTTTGGAAGTGTCGGAATAAAATCCCCTGCAATTGGAATATCACTAAGAAAATCCATGATTTTGAGGAAAGGGTTATCAGAGATTAGATCTTTTACTAAATTAATAGGTGCTTGGACAACACTCAGCGCTGTTTCCATTGGTTGCACGAGCGCACCAAAACCCGGCGCATTACTGAGCGGATCAAGAAGCGCCCCGACATCTGCCGGTACGAGCCAAAGTCCATGAACTCGTCTCCGTAAGATCCCTTCATCAGTTTCTGAATCGATATCATCAAACTGATCGCCTTTTGCCCGGTGCGATCCCGTTGTAAATTCCCGTCTTGGAATATGCCACGGCTCGGTGACCAAAAAGAACCGTGAGGTAAGAACGATCCCGCCGGTATTAAAACGAGAACGTGCAGCAGAAAACGATCCCGCCGTTGCATCGTAACGAACTTCTCCCATCTTATTTGAATCTTCAATCAGTTCATTTATCAACACCCCGCTATTTGGTTCTTTATAGAGGATATTTTTCATCAGACCACTTTGCACTCCTGCACCAACAGATCCAAAGGCCACAGGAACAGGGAGATATTCAGGGCTAAGAAGAAATCCAAGGCTTGAATCCTCATGAAGAATCGCGTTCATTGAATCTTCAAAATTTTTCTCTGCCGCTGCGTTTCTACTTGAAGGATCTCTTCCAAGGATGGCACCAAGCATTCCATCAATTGCAGCAACTGCGATACTAGAACCTACGTAACGCATCTCAGAGATCATCCGACCAATACTGGAATCTGTACCCACTGAGATATAGTTCAGACGATCTACAAACGTTTCTGCAAGCGCCGCAATCATTGACAGCTTAACGGTGTCGTCAAAAAAAGAGTAAAACCCAGAAGCAATCACTCGTTCTGCTGTTTCTTGAAGCGCTTCTTGGGGCTCCATTCCAAAACCGATATTTTCTCCAAACTCTTGAAAAAAAAGACGGGGGTTGACACTTCGAGCAAGATAAATTCCAAACTCTTTATTAAAGGAAGTGCTACATGAACTTTTTTCAAAGCGTGCTGCCGGTAAGTCATAGTGCTTGTTTTTTAAGATCTCTGCCATGCCAGCACAGAACCGCCCTCCAAACCCACCTCTTTGCAAAAGATTCACCACTTTGTCTTCATATTTGACCGATGTTTGTAGATTCATTGGCGAGGGAACTTCGAGATTTTTTACATCAGCGCGTAATCCCGATCTTTGATCTTTATAGTTTTCTGTAGCAAACGCTCTTGAAACAAGTGAATCCCCCTCTAGCCACTCACGGGTTCGCTTATTCCAAATAGAGGTGCGCGCACTTGCCACCATCACCGCTTGGTCACTTTGATCTTCGCTCTCTTCACGTTTTACTATAAATGGGAGAAGATCATTAACACTCCCTTCATTGGTAACTTCTTTCTCCGCATCAAGAACTCCCACAAGATTTGGTCGGTGAAGATAGGTTCCATCATCAAGTTTCCCCTTGGGTTCATTCACCGGATCAAAATAATTTGCATGAGGCGCCCAGGTCTGCTCAAATGCAAGATACCGTGCTTCCTGTTGCGCCCAGTATTCAAAGGTAAGCAGCCGACTCACCCACAACATCCCCGCACAAAGCCCCATCACGATCATCAAAATGATCACAAACTCCACCATCGCCTGCCCTCGAAAGGAAGCAATAGAATTTCCGTATTTTTCTCTGTGCCTCTCCATACGTTCTTAGTGCGTCGGTCGAATTGGAATACCCATCGTTCCTACAAATGATAGTCCATCTCGAAGAAGGGGTGGACTATCTTCGCTATCAATTGGCGCAAGGCGAGCAACCCAGTGTGGGTTAAAAAGATTTGGTCGCTCTAACGGTCGATTGGGATTTCTTAAGTAATATACCTGCGCCCGAGAGAGGGCGCTCAGAGAATATTCATTTCCAATTCCCAGCCCATGAATTCCTTTAATGTCTTCCTGTTTTTTTACTCCATACACGGCAACCGATGGGCCAGTGAGATAATTATTATTCGATCCTCCTGAATTTCCAGAAATCCGCTCTGTCGCCCCAGTTTGAGGATAATGATAGAGTGGAAAGCCAACGTTATCTAAATCCACCAACCAATCATACTTCGGAACCCCCTCTTCAAAATCATCAGGAATTACATTGGCTACATATTCTATCCCCTCTGCCTGACCAACAACCGGAGGAAGAAGTTGCCAGGTGTCTACTGGCTTAATGTCCTCAAATGTCCCATCCCAGTGATCGTCTGAAAACAAAGAAAGTGCGGCTCCAGTTCCGGGAAACATCGAAGCAGCCACGAGTTGATTCAACGCATTTAACGTACATCCTGTCTGGAAACACTCTGCCGCGCGGGTGAAGCTAAAATCCCCCATCCGATTAAGTCCCGGATTAAGATTTGCAAAATTTGCCACGTCATTTTTTGTATCTCCGCTCGTATGCCCCTGAGTCCCTCCCCCATAGCCACTAAGAGACGAATCACCAGGAACATTACTAGAAGTAATGCTGATACCAAACAAATTTACCTCTCGCATCCTCCGACGAGCAATAATTGGAACTCGCGTTTCGTTTGCTTTATTTTCCTGTCCTGGCCGAATCAACGAACCAACTTGAACGCTCAGATTAGAACCGCAATTACAGTCGCATAAAAACACACATGCCGCACACTCCGCGTAGCATTCTATATCAAACGCAAGCTCCGCAGCGTCAGTAAGCCAATCTGGCAAAAGCTCCGTAGTATTAAATTGTCGAAAAAGATCCCCATCTCCCGTGCGATCATATCCCGCAGCAAACTTATCAAGCGATGCTTCGGTAACCGCAGCAAGAAGAAATTTATGATCACTC
Source organism: uncultured Bdellovibrionales bacterium (assembly GCA_964505555.1). Classification (GTDB taxonomy): domain Bacteria; phylum Bdellovibrionota_C; class UBA2361; order SZUA-149; family CAZDIO01; genus CAZDIO01. The sequence continues at coordinate 75,644 of CAZDIO010000134.1, read as the reverse complement.
GTATCGGCAGCAGTTCCCGCCATCTCATTAAAGGAGCGATTAAAATCTTTAAACGGCGCATCTTGTCCGTTAATGTCTCGAATCACAAAGTCAACCGCTCGGGCAAGTTCATCATAACTCACCGCTTCTGCGCCAAGTCCAAGCACAGATGTAGTAAGCACTTTCGGATCCATTTTTCGCGCCACTTCCTGAGCCACCTGATGTCGAGACGACTGCATCGCAGCAAATAAAAACCCCTGATACATTGAAAGAACATCAACGTTATACATCTCTATATATTTATTAAGATCCTGGGCATCATCATCCTGGGCAAACAGTTCGTTTAGTTCATAATTAAAAGTATGAAGTGGTCCATGAACATAATCACGAAAAATATCGGCAATCTGATCAACCTGCTCTCCCAAAGCAAAAGTGACAACAAAGGCAATCAGCACCGCAGACACCTTGTAAAGAACATCGGTAATTACTGCCGTCCCATGATCATCCGCATCAATCGTCGCCCAAAGCGCCGTATTAAAAGCCATTGAATTATAATTTGCCACCATCGCACGATTTACATACGAACTTAAGTTCATATATCGTGCCTGAACAGTCGCCGCCGAATACGCCGCTGCATCCACGGTATCTTGAAGATGAATCTTCTCCGCCACCATAATCCCAACATTAGCAACCGTAATCGACACCAACACTAACCCAAGCGCCACCAGCAGCCCTACAACAAGCACCTGCCCCCGCTCATCCCCCTTCTTTCGCTCTATGTTCAAAAATTTACTCTTACGTTGTTGGCGATCCCTCGATTCTGAAACCCGGCAGAGATTTGAAGCGGGAAGGGGGGATTCTTCTTCGCGCGCAGTTACGCAGCGGCCCTCGCCACTCAAACTTCGCAAAAAAAGCCCCTACCGCGATTATTTTTGAGCACTAAGAATAATCCCCCCTTCCCGCTTCGAATCCCCCATCTCCAGCAATAATCTTCCCATCTTCTTAACTACCCTGATAATCCGACTGCATCCGCATCGTATAATGCGCTACAATCGGAATCCGATACTCGATATCATAATAATCTCCACCCGCTCGCCGCATCCGATCCGTTTCAGCAGACATCCGATTCAAACTCTCCCCAGCATACCCTCCACCCCCGATCACCTGATTATAAACGTAATAGGTAATCCGATTTACTAAAGGAATAATTAACTGGTATCGATGAACAACTTGAACCGTAATAACCGGCTTGGTTCCCGCCCGAGGATCGTCAAAGGTAACAACCTCTCCCGACCCCACTCCGTTATTATTTAAAACTTTGACCTCAGTAATCGAATCAAAGGAATCGGTAAAAATTGGTAAAGAATCTGTTGCGCGCGCCGCAACATAATTTTCCATAAATCCCCGCAAATGATCCGCTCGCCCATGGCTTGGAAATGTTGCCACCAGTGACAACCGAGCCGCCTCAAGCATTTTGTCACTATCGGCACTATGCACAATCGCCGCCCGTGCTGCATTGTAGGCAGCATAACGAACAAGTGAGTACGCATTGAGCACTAAAGCAAGTTGAATAACTCCTAAAATGACAAAGAGGAATGTAATCGCAATTAATACAAATTCAACTATCGCCTGACCGCTATCATTTCTAGAAAAGGCTTTTTTCTTCTTTTGTTTCGGAGCTTTTTTATTTTTCTTTTCTCCCCCCTGAAACACAACGTATGCTCCTATCCCGATCATAATAAGTGCAACAAAAGCTAGTGTCTTCCAATCAAGTTCAATCTCAGTTGCCGGATCAAGTTCTTCCTCGCCAATTCCACGTTTTCGTAGTCTCTCAATGTCATTATCTGAACTTCCGCTCTCGACCTTTGGTGAAACTCCCTCCTCAGTAGTATTCCCTTCGCCTCCCCCGTCATCATGTTGTTTGCCGCTCTCTGTGCTGGCTCCATCACTCCCCCCTCTCTCCGCACGAGCCGCACCAACGGACACCTCCTCATTCCCCCCATCCTTAATCGATCGTACCTGCTGAGTAGCATTCTCAAACTGGCCCGTGATACTTCCACCAAAGAATCGAAGGGCCACAATAACGATTATCGCTACAAGAACAGCAATAACGATATACTCTGCTAACCCTTGCCCAAATTCGTTTTTAATTCTTCGTTGATGGCGAGACAATTGAAAGGAGAAGGATTTTTTAAAATCAGATAACCAGACTATGAATTGTCGTGTGGTGTGAAGCACAACAACGAACCACAAAAGACTCCACGTTGTTATGATCGCCACATGAGAAGTTTTATTTGGACCCAGCAAGAGCGACTACCCGGTCTGAAGTTCTCATCTAAACAGGAAGAAACTTGCCGCGCTTTCCTTCAGTATTGCTTAAGGTTTCTCTAAAAGTTCTCTTAATCTACACTTTATAAACTAGAAACGCTTAAGCAAACAACACACCGAAGGTCTGTGTGCTCGAATGAAACGGCAAAGAGCACTATTTTTGTAACTCATCAACCTGTTGGGTTGCGTTTTCAAACTGATTATAAACGCTTTTTCCAAACAAGCGGATCGCTACAAGAACGATTATCGCAACTAAGATTACAATAATAATGTATTCCGCCATTCCCTGGCCGCGCTCATTCTTCCTCAGTTTCTTTTTTTCTGATGGTAATAGCTCCATAGACCTCAAATCCATTCTCCGGTTATTGACTCGTATTAAACTCCCCTGCAAAAGCACCGACACCATAAAAGCTACTAACCTAAAGTAGTTAAAGAATCAAAACCTAATCATCAAAGTACCCTAGTGCTGCGACAAGTTACCATACTTACTTACTTGTCTGAGCACTAGTATTATTGAATAGATATCGCTAGTAATTTGTTGTCAATTTACTTTGTGAGCCTCTGCGAAGGAAGAAATGCATAGTTTTTTGCCTTGAAACTCTCTTACTATGAAAAAGGCCATCTCTTCGGTGTTAATAAACGGGGAGAGCGTTAAAGAGTGTATCGCTCCTCCTACATCTCCGGAGTGAAAATCTCCCTGATCAGTAACAAGAAGAGGTGTGCACTTAAACTTTTCTACTAACCGCTTAATATCAAGAAGCAAGGAAAGTGTGGGCGACCCCGTATTGAGAATCACCGGAAGACCTCTTCCGAGAAATACACTTGTTCGGTTAATTATCTCCTGTTGTCCCCTGTTTTGAGATCCAATCCACGCCGCACAGAGAAGCTCTGAGAGCATGCTCCCTAATGAGATCTGATCAACCGTATTTTGACCACTAATGACGATTAAAAATGGGGTTTGCAAATTAAATACTGTTCGACATGCATAAGAGAGAAACCGAATACCTATTTGATGAAATTCTCTTTTTCTCTGGTCAAAAGGTTTTAACCGATTTTGAAACTGTAAAAACGCTCGACTCCTCGCGATCCCCTCTGTGACCAACGCTAACTGATACAGATGCGAATCATAAAGTTCAGGGTGGAGTTGAAAATAGCGTGAGGAAAAATCCTTCGCACGCCGTGACAACCCAGACACCTCCAACTCAACCTCCAAAGAGGCCAGATCACAGAGAAGATCGCTGTAAGGCATATGAAATGAAAGTGCCGCCGGTTCAAATGGCGCAGCAGGAGAGAGCACATTTTGTAAGCTGATCCGAAAAGGGGTGCTACAAAAAAAACCTCTTGCTGCTCGTTGATCAAAAAGCTTTGAATTTTGAAGTAGGGATTTCTTTATAAAATTTCGTACCTCACCAACTCCGATCTGCAGAAGGGGTGAGAATGAAGAAGAAAGTTCCTCAAACGATTCGATCCCTTGAAGAAGTTGCCTCTTCTGGGTTTCAAGTATGTAGTCGTTTTGAAGAGAGTAAGCTTTTTTTGATTTTTTCTGCTGGGCGCGATGAGACAAAGCAAGAGTCCGTGCTGCCTGATCGAAGCGATCTGCAGGGATCATCGCTTCAAGACGAAGAAGCTCAAAAATCCCCTCTTCATCAAAGGCGTTACCATAAGGTAAAAAGTCTGATGAAAGTTTCTCCTCTTCAGCAAAGACCTTTGCCGTATTTCCTCTCTCTTTCGAGACAACCGCCATTAAATCACCTGCCGTATAGAATCTCTCACTTGCCTACCCTTTGATTGAAGCTTAGCTTATTTCAATGAAGCAGACATCGGATAAAACACTTAATACCTCTGGACATACCGTACGATTTACATTCGCTCTTTTGAGTGTTTTTTCTACATTCGTCGGATGTATACATCTTCCGCAGAGGCTTAATTCCGAGTCTCGTGCGGTGAAAAACGCAGGGCAACGGTGTTTTGACAACTCCCCCCTTCAAATTTCTTTTTTAAATGTTGGTCAGGGTGATTCTATTTTTATTCATTGTCCAAAAGAGGGCGTACAAACCTTAATTGATGCGGGAGAATCGAACGAAAAATATCCAAACGGAGAAACTCTCTTTCTGTCTTCCTTCATTGCCAAAATGGGAGAGGATCGTGTTCTTGAACATGCTTTTAATACTCATCCTCATCAGGATCATCTTTTTGGTTTTTTAAATCTCCTTACCTCCCAAGGAAAGGACAGATTTTTCATTACCAACTATTACGACAATGGGGCCGATAATAACGAATCCTTTCTAGAGGAGTCTATCAGAAAACAAGTATCAGCCCGTGGGGGTACCTATCACAATGTAACGACATCAAAGATCTCATCTCTCGAAATCTGCCCCAATGTAACGATCTCACTGTATTTGCCAAGTATGGAGGTGCAACAAACTCTGGATTGTCCTCACAACCTCAATGACTGCTCCTTAATTATGAAACTTACTGCCCTTGGCACTTCTTTTCTCCTCCTTGGAGATGCCACGGATCGTTTTGAACAGGCAGTTCTTGCGGAGCAAAAAACAACTTCCTTTCTTCCTTCAACAATTACCAAGATCGGGCATCATGGGATGGCATCCACTTCTAGTGATTTCTTACAATCAGTAAACCCCGATGTCGCAATTATCTCCACAGGCGCACCGGGGAGAGGAACCACTGCTGAATATGGATTTCCTAAATTTGATGTGATCTCGCGGCTTGATCATCATTTTACAGAGAAGTTTGGTCCTCGAACGGGAAAGCCGCTTGCAAGCTGCATTAAAACAGGTTTAGATTGTGCCTGGGTGTTGCGTCCCACACATCAAGCCCTACTCTCCACCGTCAATGAAGGAACCATTACGTTTCATTTACGAGAGGGGTCGTATTGTGTGGACAGCGAGCAGAATGGGAAGCTTTTTGAAAGTGGAGATCTAAAAAACAAATAACCATGCGCGTATTACAGGCAACATGGGATTTTTCTGAATCGCTCCTTATTTGGGGTGAAAGTGCTCGTTCGGCAATGGACCTGACTACTTCTCATGGTGAAACTGAGGAGACAGCTTTTCGCTCTAGAATCGAGCAAATGCCTGACGCCCCAAGAAGACACCCTTTTTCTTGTTCGCTTGCAGAACTTAATTCCGATCTTGATGCCTTCGAGGTGCAGACAAGAGAAGACACCTTACTCGTCCTTCATTTACCGACAGACGAGATTGGCCCAATCCCTTCCCCACAACTCTACCCCGCAAGAGAACTTCCACGGGAAGGAAAAAGTCACCTTGCTCTTTGGAGCGTTCCTGCAGTGAAACTCCCTCCTGTGGAGGCACTCCTTTTTCTCACTTCCATTCCTAAGGAGCTACTTCCCGGCCTCAAGCTCGACCACTCCGTCTCCTATTGGTTGGAGGCAACAAAATTTGTCCTCGAGTTACTTACTCGTGGACGGTTTATCCCGGGGTTGATTCGGCAACGTGAACGATATCACTCTTACTGGCACGCGGTGACGACAAAACCGGAAGATACTCACCGTCTAGAGATCCTTGCGGGATCAATGCCGGCAATCTGCCGTGCTGTGGTACGAACAGAGGTTTTTACAGAAACAGAGCCTGGAAGAAGGCTTGAATCGTTTATCTCTTCAGTAACAGATAATCTCATTCGGTATTTTCTCTCTCGACGCCCTCTTCTTCCTGAAGCATCGACAGAGCAAACACTGGATTTTGGCACCCACCATGACATTGGCGCGGAATGGCTACGCTCCCTTGCTTATACAGAAGGCGTAATGACCCTGCCCGGGTATGAACTAGCAAAATTTGAACAACGTGTTCGAACCTGGTGTGATATCCTCTCTCCAACAACACCTACAAAGATTCGCACCTGTTTTCGGCTCCATCCTCCCGCACAAACAACCGACCTTGATGGCCAAAATGCCCAATGGCAAATCGAATTTCTTCTGGAATCAACTACTGGCGCAAAATCTCTCATTTCAGCAGAACAGCTCTGGCGCGCAGAAGCACGACTGAATCGATTATTTGAGATCGGCCAAGAGCAGCTTGAAGATATTTTGCTTGCCGACCTTGGAAAAGCAGCAAATATTTTTGATCAATTCTCAACAGCACTGACAACTGCTCATCCAACTCATGTTTCGCTGAACACAAACGAAACATATCACTTCTTACGTCATGCCGTTCCACTGCTAGAGAATGCCGGCTTTGGAGTTCTTTTACCCACTTGGTGGGAGAAGCCCTCGTTTCGAGTGGGACTCCATCTGCACGTAGATTCTGATGACAATATCTCCTCAAAGCGAGAAGACGCTGGTTTATTGGGGCTTGGAAAGCTCCTTGATTTTTCTTGGGAAGTTTCGATAGGCGATCATCGACTCTCAATCAATGAATTTCAGAAACTTGTAGAAAGTAAGTCTCCTCTTATTCAACATCAAGGACATTGGGTGGCACTTGATCCACGCGAAGTTGAATCTGCACTTGAGTTTTTTAAAAAGCAAAAAGCAAAACTTGGATTGAAACTCGCTGACGCCCTCCGACTGGGCCTTGGTTATGAAAGTGAGTTTACTGGCCTTCCGGTAACAGGGTTTAGCGCAACGGGGTGGATCAATAAACTCCTTGACCGAGAACGAAAGGAAATTCCAGAAATTCCACAACCAGCAAGTTTTAAAGGAGATCTTCGCCCATACCAGCAACAAGGCCTCTCCTGGCTTAATTTTTTGGGAACAATCGGCTGCGGAGCGTGCCTAGCAGACGATATGGGCTTGGGAAAAACTATCCAATTTCTTGCTCTCCTCCTCTATGAACGAGAAATTCAAGGAAAGTTTGAACGAGTTCCGCCAACGTTACTTATTGTGCCGATGTCGATCCTTGATAACTGGGAACAAGAAACAAAAAAGTTTGCCCCATCACTCTCTGTATACCTCCATCATGGAGGAAATCGGCTCAGCGGTGAGCGCTTTCTTGAACGTGCTCATAGTTCAGATATTGTGCTCACTACGTACAGTCTTGCCTATCGTGATGAAATACTCCTTTCAAAGATCTCCTGGGGAAGAATTGTTCTTGATGAGGCGCAAAACATTAAAAACTTAGCAACCAAGCAAACTCAGGCGATTCGCCGCCTCGCCTATCGCTACCTAGAGGCAAACAACTCTCATTCTTCATGTCAACGAATTGCACTTACCGGAACTCCACTGGAAAATCGCCTTGAAGAGCTTTGGTCAGTCATTGATTTCTTAAATCCGGGCTATCTTGGTACTATTAGTGAATTTCGCACCCGTTTCGCCGTTCCCATTGAACGGTACCATAATAAGGACGCCGCAATGAACCTTTCACAAGTGGTACGTCCATTTATTTTACGAAGATTAAAGACAGATAAATCGGTCATTAGCGATCTTCCTGAAAAGATTGAGATGCAAGTGCCGACAAAGATCACCAGCGAACAAGCAGCACTCTATGAGAGCGTTCTCCGGAGCATGATTCCTGAAGTTGAGAAGTCTTCTGGAATGCATAGAAAAGGGTTAATTTTAGCAACAATTACCAAGCTTAAGCAGATCTGCAATCATCCGACATTATTTTTAAAAGATAGCAGTGCCCTCTCCGGACGATCTGGAAAATTGATGTTGCTTGAAGAATTATTAGAAGTGATCCTCGCTGAAAATGATAAGGCTTTGATCTTTACCCAGTACGCGCAGATGGGTCACCTGCTTAAACCACATCTTCAGGAACGATTTGGTCAAGAAGTATTGTTCCTTCACGGAGCTCTCAGTAAAACAGCTCGTGTTAATCTTGTTGAACAGTTTCAAAAAGAAACGGGCCCCAGCGTATTTATCCTTTCTTTGAAAGCGGGAGGGTATGGTCTGAATCTCACCCAAGCAAACCAAATCATTCACTTTGATCAGTGGTGGAATCCCGCTGTTGAAGAACAAGCAACTGATCGCGCATTTCGAATTGGACAAACAAAAAATGTACAAGTTCGAAAGCTTATCTGCAAAGGCACACTTGAGGAGAGAATCTCCTCACTCCTAGATCTCAAACGAGGACTCGCTGATACCATCGTTGGCTCAACAAAGAAAATGCTTACAGAACTCTCAACTGACGAATTGCGGTCAATATTAGAGCTTTCCAGAGGAGAAGGTCTTCATGAGTGAAAAAGGAAAACATCGACCACGCTCATGGTTGAGCGAACAGATTTTAAACGTCTTTGATCAAGGCGGGATAGAACCATTACTAGAAGAGGGCTTTGAGCTTGTAAAAAAAGGTCGGGTCCTAGATTTTTCTGTTCATCGCGGCACGATGAGCGCGAAAGTTCAAGGCGAACGATATCAGCCTTACCTTGCAGAGATAGCAATTGTTCCATTTTCTGACGAGCAGTGGCAGGCGATTTTTGAAAAACTCTCTGGTCAGGCTCTCTATTATGCGAAACTTCTTACGAGCGAACTTCCTGAGGAGATTGAAAATGTGTTCCAGGAGTTAGGACTGGAGTTGTTTCCTCAAACACTCTCTGCGCTCTCATTAAAATGCTCTTGTGGGAAAAAAGATCAGCTTTGTGTGCATTTTGCTGCTTTATATTTTCTTATTAACGAGCGCTTTTCAGAGAATCCGTTTTTAATCTTTGCTCTTCGTGGCCGCACTCGCCAAGAAACGATTACCGAACTAAGAAAGTTGCGCCATCAAACCTCTCATCCTTCGGAGCAGAGAGGCAAACATATCTTTTCAAAGGCCGCATACCAGTCCTCTCCATCCCTTGAGGAACAGCTTGCTGATTACTGGAGTTGCGATGAGAAAATCCAATCTCTCTCTTTTACGATTCGCGCCGATGAACTTCCCGGTGCAATTCTTAGACAACTAAGCACAATTCCAATTACCAGCCGGGAGGTCTCGGTTGAGCAGGTACTAGAAGATGCTTACGATTACATTGCAAACCGTGCGCAAGCATTTGGATTAGGGTTAACGAAAGTTTAGTACTGGGGAGATCTGTTCCTTTTACTATCCAGAGATTTGAACACAGAGTTTCACAGGGATACACAGAGTAGAGAAAAAAGACAAAGACTTTTAGATCTAACTCTGTGCACCTCTGTGAAACTCTGTGTTCAATTAAAAAACCCTAGATGGTCGCATGAGCACCTCTAGAGGTGAACATCTTCAGCAACTTTTCTCAAATGCCGATTCCATCCGATCTCTTTTTCATTACAGGGTTCTTCTTTAAGCAACTTACGCACGCGCTCAGGCGCGCCTAACACAGGATCTCGATCGTTTAAGCCCTGCTTAATTCGTTGCAAATATTCTGTCCACTTACTTTGTGCAGAGCTTGACACTATTTTCTCACCGGTGATCTCTTCAAGAACCGGATCTAGCACCTGTTGTTGCTCCTTGTTTGCTTTTTCATACTCTTCTGCAAGGATGAGCGCTACTGAATAGTAGGGCCAATTGGTAACTTGTCGGAGAAACTCTACTCGAATAGAATCCGCTCCATAGGTCTTACTATCTTCGATGACGGCACTAATTATTGAAAGTGTGTTCTTCACGGGTTTACTTCGAAGAATGTCAAGAAACAAAGTGAGCATCCGCTCATTATCTTGCTCCATTGCTTGCAAAAGTCCTTGCTTCATCGTACTTTGATAAAGAACAATATCACTCTCCAAACGATTGTCTTTCAACTTACACTCTGTATGTGATGGCTCAAATAGCGACAAGTTACGGCACGACCACTCCCACAGGAGAAATGAGCCCTTGCGAAGATCGGGATGCCCAAGTTCTTTGTCCTCTTTAATCCCCTGCAAACAAAAGCGCGCCTGTTCACGAAGCCTTGCAGGCAAAACACTCAATGTATCAAAAAGTGGTTTACTTAGTTGTGGTGAAAATTCCTTTAATACCTCTTCCTGTTTCTTTACCTGTTCTAAGTAGATATTAATAGGAGACTCCAGCAGTCCCACTTCATCCATAGTGAGCGCTCCAGAGCGCAGCAGCGCCAGACCGTGAGATCCAATCTTCTTTTTATAGTTAATCGTTAGCGTCTCTTGAGAAATATTATGTGTTTGGAGATAGCAACGCAACTCCGCCTCATACAGCGCTACAAAACTTGGAAGTAGCTCTTCAAATGGGGAAAATAGAAAACTGTCTCTCTGTGTAAGCGGTGGGGAAGAGATAAATACTTTCGATTCGGTTGAAGGAGAAACTCTTTCCGGCTTGAAACAAGGATCCCTAGTTTTTGTAGAGACAGCTGTTCTTAATAAATTTTCAGTTTGTCCATTCTTTGCAATCTCTCTCCACAACACTCCCTCTAAAACATCATCAACAAAAATATTTAACCGAGGAATACTCTCTAGCATTCTCTGGCTTACTTCTCTTCTGTCAAGTTGACGAAGGCTCTCAATGGCATAATTTGAGTATATATTTTCTTCAAACAATGTTTTAAAATAAAAATCCTCCTTTTCGTTTCCTGACATGTTCTCCCTTGCTTGGTAAAACTGCCTGCTTCGAGAAATTGCTCTCTTTATTCTGTTAAGAAGGTTCGGCCAAGTATGGGCATCAGCAGGCGGAGTAAACCGCCTCAAAGGAAATCTCGATGTGGACAATTGTTCGTTCACCCCTTCTTCGAACACCTGATCAAATTCAACTTTAAGTTTTGTCAGGCTCGTCTTAACCTTCTCAAAATCTTTAACAAGATACACCGCGGGACTTCCACTTTGTTCGTGGCCATGCGTTTCTGTAACCAACCCATAGAAATAAAACCCCTGCTTCCCAAACAAACTATAAACCTCAACAGGTACAGGCTTACACCCCCCTTCTCTAACAACACAGGGAGAATCGCTTGGTGCCGGATAACTTTGGAGATGAAATCTTCTACTGGTTTGCGCTTTATTTTGCTGAGCAAAAAGCAGCGTTCGAGAGGGATAGAGCGCCCCCGACGACAACTTCTGATCTGCTATATATTTTGCGTCATCACTGGAATCTGAAAAAAGCGGGAAACTATATGGTTCGATTGTTGTTCCTTCGATCAGCAGTCCTTTGGCAACTTGCCCTCCAAGAACGTTTACATCCTTGAGTACCTCAACAACACGAACACTATTTGTGGTAACAACTTCTACCTCAATGATCGCATCAGACTCCATGACAACCGCCTCAAGAAACCCTTCCCCAAGCTGCCGAAAACCCTGGGCATGTAAAGGACCAACGTAAACAAAAGGAGAAACAAGAGAAAAAAATATCATCCAAATAAACAAATACCAATGCCGCGTCATTTTATAACGCCATACCCAATGACAGAGTCACATATCCAGTTGGATCAAGATCCCCGTCAAATATATCAGGACCAGCAACTTTAAATTCAAGCTCACTTCCTACCGATGCACCTCCCTCTATCCGGATATTAAGGGCATCAGTAAACCAAATAACGGCTCCCCCTCCCACTCGACGATCTTGCTGGTGAAAAGAAAACTCCTTTTCTCCCCCGCCTTCCCTCTCGCCAAATCGAACATTGTACTCATTGCCAGAGATCCAATATCCCCCATAGAGCTCTGTTTTTGGAGTTATATTGTATCCAAGACGCGCTTCAAGAGGAAAGGTTAGATTAATATGAACTCTTCCCTCCTCACTAAGCATACGAATTCCTACAATCGGCAAAACAGGAGTATCGTCAAAATCCTCTCCGTACGACACTCCCGCAAGCAGTTGGGTTACTGGATTAAGTCGATAGACCAACATTCCATTTCCATTTAACTGTAAATCGTCTTCATCAATCGTTTCATCAAGGTCAGAGTATATTCCCGGACTGGCAAGAACTGTGAGTAAAAGATCGTTGCTAACAAAATACCCGACCCCTGCATTGATAACGATCTTATGAACATCTTTAGAATCTTCTTGGAGATTTGCTTCCTCCGGAAGATCGAACTCATATCTTTGAAATGAGTATTCAAAACCCCCGCGGAGATAAAAATCTGAGCTTACTGGAAAGGGAAGTTCAAGCTTTGCAAAGAAATTATTCAAATCAAATTCTGCAGAGCCATCTCCCTCCTCATTTGATGGTTGATAGAGGTAGCCAAATTCTGCATCAGTTCCATTGGGCCGAAGAAGACGAAAAAAATCTCTGTGATCGCCACTAAAGTTTTGGTTGGATTGAACGAGACTCTCCGCATTGAGTGCCGTTGGCCCAAAAAAACAAAACATTGCCAGAACAAGCAAGAAAGGAGCCTGTGCGTGAGAAAATATGAGAATCATGCGGCTTTTCATATGAGGTTCACCTTGTTAAGATTTCTTTACAATATGAGTAAATGTGACAGAATTTATATGCCGTGAGAAGAGGATTTTTCTCTGTAGTCGCTGAAAGTTGACCCCCCTACCCAGAGTGCTACAAGTCGGAAGCGTTATAGGAGAGAAGAGAAGGAGTGATGAAGAGATGGATACCTGGAACCGTTTTGTTAGCCAATTAAAAATCTACCCTCAGCTCGGTCTCAGCATTGACCTTAGTCTGATGAATGTCTCCCTTGACTCCACTCCAACACTGGATGCTCAGATCTTGAAAGCATTTGAGGAGATGACCGCACTCGAGCGCGGAGAAATCGCAAATGCCGATGAAGAACGCATGGTCGGGCATTACTGGCTTCGAGCACCAGAACTTGCACCAACAAAGGAGATATCATTAGCAATTCGTCATTCAGTTGATGATATCAAATCCTTTACCAACAAGATTCATCAGGGCGGGATTACCAATCAACAAGGAGAGAAATTTCAAAATGTACTTCTGATTGGCATCGGCGGATCTGCTCTTGGACCACAACTTGTTGCACAAGCTCTTGGTGGCTATGCAGACAAAATGAACCTCTACTTCTTTGACAATACAGATCCTGATGGATTCGTACGCACCCTGAAAGCGCTCGCTCCAAATCTTTCAAAGACACTAGTCATTGTCATTTCCAAATCAGGCTCTACAAAAGAAACTCAAAACGGGGCCAAGGAGGTCGCTGCGGCAATGACTCAGCAAGGGCTTTCATTCTCGAAGCAGGCTATTGCTGTTACCTGCCCGAGCAGCACACTAGAGAAGCAGGCAATAAAAGAGAGCTGGTTGAAGGTATTTTCCATGTGGGATTGGGTGGGTGGACGAACCTCATTATTCTCTGCCGTTGGCTTACTTCCTGCAGCTCTCCAAGGGGTGAACATCGATCGTTTTCTTGAAGGCGCTAAACAGATGGACGAAATTACACGAAGTCCTCAACTTCAAGAAAACCCAGCAATGCTTCTTTCCCTGATGTGGTTTCTTGTTGGTGAGGGAAAAGGGAAGAAGGACATGGTTGTTCTTCCTTATAAAGATCGGCTTGTGCTTTTTAGTAAATACCTTCAGCAATTGGTAATGGAATCTTTGGGGAAAGAAAAAGATCGGAAGGGAAATGTTGTTCACCAGGGAATTGCCGTTTATGGCAACAAAGGATCGACCGATCAGCACGCCTACGTTCAACAACTACGAGATGGAGTGCCAAACTTTTTTGCAACCTTCATTGAGGTCTTAGAAGATGTTATTGAAAAAACAAGCCCCCTTCCAAGAGAATGCGTTGAAGTTGATCCGGGAGTAACTTCTGGAGATTATCTCCATGGCTTTCTTCAGGGAACGAGAAAAGCACTTGCTGAAAATGGGCGTCCCTCTATTACTCTTACGCTTGATCGCCTCACAGAAGAAGGTCTCGGAGCGCTCATTGCGCTCTATGAACGAGCGGTGGGGTATTACGCCTCCCTTGTAAATATCAATGCCTACAACCAGCCGGGGGTTGAAGCGGGGAAGAAAGCTGCCCAACGGGTCATTGAAATTCAAAAGAAAATTCAAGATCTGCTCAAGGCCAAAGAGGGCGCTTTTACCTGCGAAGAGATCTCAAATGCATTAGGCGAAAGAGAAAAGGAGACGGTGTACAAGATCCTTGAGCACCTTGCTGCAAATGCTCATACTCAAATTCATCGCATTGGTGAGCGCGGACCGACAACGACAAAATATACATATTCTAAATAATCTTCCTCTCCCGCCTACCTCACGAAGCGCACTTGCCAATTTACCTGAATTTATTTAAGGTTATTGTCAGAAATAGGTACCTATGCAGCATAGCAATACATCAGAAGAGGAACTAACGAAGCAATTTGAAGCGCGCATTGCGGCGGGTGAAATCATTGAGCCAAAAGACTGGATGCCATCTCGCTATCGCACCCAGCTAACCCGAATGATGTCCCAGCACGCACATTCAGAGATCGTAGGCATGCTTCCAGAAGGTAACTGGATTACCCGCGCTCCAAATTTACGCCGGAAGATGGCTCTCCTTGCAAAAGTTCAGGATGAAGCTGGTCATGGTCACTATCTTTATAGTGGATGTGAAACCCTTGGCACAGATCGCGCTCAGTTAATTGACCAACTCCTTAGTGGCAAAGCAAAGTATTCAAATATTTTTAATTATCCCACACTAAGCTGGGCTGACATGGGAATGATTGGCTGGCTTGTTGACGGGGCGGCAATCATTAACCAAACCACCCTTGCCAAATGCTCTTATGGACCGTACGCACGAAGCATGATTCGCATCTGCAAAGAGGAGAATTTTCACAAAAAACAGGGAATGGAGATCGTTTCCGTGCTCTGTAGTGGCACCGCAGAACAAAAACGGATGGCCCAGGAGTCTTTTAATCGGTGGTGGTGGCCCACCTTAATGATGTTTGGCCCTTCTGATGTTAACTCACCAAACAGCGGCGAATTAATGCGCTGGAGAATCAAGCTAAAAAGTAATGACGAACTTCGTCAACGTTTCATTGATATGACGATCCCTCAGGCTCATGCCTTTGGACTTACGATCCCCGATCCCGATCTGAAATACAATGAACAAACTTCTCATTGGGAAATAGGAGAGATTAACTGGAAGGAGTTTCACACCGTTATCAATGGAAATGGCCCTTGTAATAAACAACGTCTGGAAAGCCGAAAAGCAGCACATGAAAATGGATTGTGGGTGCGTCAAGCTGCTACAGCGTATGCAGAAAAGCATCAAACTACATAAAAAATTAAACAACCCATTACCGATGAGATTCAAAGATGACAACTAACTCAACTGAAGGAACTTTGTGGGAGGTCTTTGTTCAGGAAGAACTTGGCGAACCCCATCTTCATGCAGGGAGTGTTCATGCGACCGATGCTGAACTTGCCCTTCAAAATGCCCGAGATGTGTTTGCTCGTCGTGGTAATGTCACGAGCCTCTGGGTTGTGCCTTCCTCAAGCATTACCGCAACTACTCCGGGCGATGGAGGACCATTTTTCGATCCCGCAGATGATAAAGCATACCGTCACCCACAGTTTTTTAAAATTCCCAAAGGAATGCAGTAACCATCATGAAGGATGCCACAAGAGACGCTCTTTTTGAGTTTACGCTCCGACTAGGAGATGATTTTCTTGTTCTTGGTCATCGCCTCTCTGAATGGTGTGGATATGGGCCTGTTTTGGAAGAAGATATCGCACTTGCAAATATCGCACTTGATTGCTTAGGAAGCGCGGCAAACTTTCTTCGGCTTGCAGGCACCCTCGAGGGAAAGCAACGAACAGAAGACTCTCTTACCTACTTTCGAGAAGCGACTGAATATAGAAATTGTTTACTTGCCGAACAACCAAATGGAGATTTTGCCTCAACCATTGCAAGACAGTTTTTATTTTCATCGTTTTATTGCTTATTTTTTGAGCTACAAAAAAGTTGCTCTTACTCACCGCTTGCTGAAATTTGTGAAAAGTCACTCAAAGAGCTCCGCTATCATCTCCGTCATAGTGAAGAATGGGTGCTTCGTCTCGGAGATGGTACTGCCGAGAGTCACCAACGAATTACCAATGCTTTTGAAGATTTATGGCCCTACGCTCAGGAGCTTCATGAAGTAGACAATGTGGAGAGATTGCTTGTTGAAGAAAAACAGATCGTGCCTAGAAACTTACTTCAAAAAACCTGGTTAACAAATATTCAAAATACAATCCAACGAGCAACACTTCCCCCTCTTCAGGACAATGCTTTTACTCAATGTGGTGGCCGATATGGAAGACATAGTGAGCATCTCGGACATATGCTTTCTGAGTTACAAATCGTTGCGAGGTCATACCCCGATGCACGCTGGTAACGCCCTTTCCTCAAAAGAAGTTTTTGCACTCCTTGAAACGGTAAAAGATCCTGAAATTCCCGCGCTGAGTGTTCTTGATATGGGAATTGTTCGTGATGTTTCTATTACTGATGAAGGCGTCACCGTAACTATCACTCCCACCTATTCAGGGTGTCCGGCAATGAAAGCTATCGAGGACGACATTATCTCTCAGCTCCGAGATCATGGCCTGCATAAGGTGATAGTAAAAATGTCGCTTTCTCCAGCATGGACAACCGACTGGCTCAGTGAAGAGGGAAAAAAGAAACTCAAAGAATACGGCATTGCTCCCCCTCTTCCGACAAGCGTGGAAGAGAAACTAGTGAACCTTCCGCATACCGAACAAAAAATCAGGTGCCCTTTTTGTAGCTCAGATAACACAAAGAAAACAAGTCAGTTCGGCTCCACACCGTGCAAAGCTTTTTATTTCTGTGATGGCTGCCATCAGCCGTTTGAATACTTTAAACACTTTTGAGCACTACAACTGACCTAACTACCCCACCTGTCGTTGCGAGCGTAGCGAAGCAATCTCATAGCTGCTGAAGCGATTCGAGATTGCTTCGCTACGCCCGGCGGCCGGGCCTCCCGGCTCGCAACGACAGGAAGATCTTATTACAAGACGGTTCTAAGAAGCGCGACTGATTTTATAGATTGAATCTGGCGAGGAAAAATAGAGGTTCCCATCCGACCCGGAGACAACATCGATGATCCCTCCGGCTATCCCTGAAACAATTGTGTCCTCTTCAAGAATCGCTCCCCCATTTGCCTCATCAACAACAAATCTACGAATTGACCCGGTATTAAAATCTGACAGGAAAAGATGATTTCTAAATTCAGGAAATACACCCCCTCGATAAAAATGAACTCCGGTAACACCGCTAGATATTGGTAGACGAAATAGCGGTGCCTGAAACGCTCCATTTTGTTCGCTGCAAACATACCCTGGGCGCCAACCGTAATTTTTCCCGCCAAGCACACGATTTACTTCATCATCACACGTTGGGCCATTATCAGATACGTATAACACGTCACTTTCAGGATGAATCGCCATTCCAAATACATTTCGAAAACCAAGTGCAAAGATAATACTCTCTTCAAAAGGATTATCTTCCGGAACTCCTCCTTCGCGGTTGATCCGCAGGATTTTTCCACCAAAGGAGCTCATTGTTTGCGCAAGAGAGGGATCTCCTCCATCACCGACAGAGACATAGAGAGAGCGATCACTACCAAAGACAAGCCTTCCTCCATCATGCCCTCCACCAGGAAGGTCACTTAAGAGAACAGTTTCTTCAGAACCAACACCATCTCGCTCCGTAACACGAACGAGGGTGTTTTTTAAAGAGATCCGATGTGTGTAATAAAGATAGACATAATGGTTTTGAGAAAAACTAGGATCCAACGCAATGCCTAAAAGACCTGATTGGCCTCCCGGAGGAATTGGAACGGTTATAAAAGGTCGTTCTAGGAGCTCACCATTCTCAACGATCCTCACCTGTCCAGTAAGCCACTCTGTAAAAAACAATCTCTCATCAGGAGCAAATGCGAGCCCAACCGGAAAGTTTAAATCAGCAAGAACCTTCTCAACAACAACAGCGACCTCAGGAGTTGGAAGAGCGGTAGCTCCTCCATCATCACCCCCGCCGCCACCATTACACCCAAGAATACTAAAGACTAAAAAAATAGAGCAGATTGAAAGACGCATATATTTAAAAAAATGTTTTAAGATAATACCGCTCTCTTAGCGAATATCCTTTCCAAACGCAATGCAATGTTGCACTTGAATGCTCCTCTCACCCACGGCCATTAAATCAAGGACTATGAAAGAAAGATTTATAAAACCACAAAGACACAGAGCCGCAGAGAAGATCGATAAAATCTTTTTTTCTCTGTGTCTCTGCGCCTCTGTGGTTTTATAAAAAATCCTTAACTTAATAGCCGTGTCCCCTCACCTATTCGCTGAGTAGGAGAGGAAGAAGTTTGGTTTATTAACTTGATTCTTGTATTTGTCACCTTGATCGCTCTGAGATATATTGTTTGGTTATGCAGAGACCAATCCGACAAGAAAACCCTCCTGAAAGATGTTCTCACTGTCTTAAACAAAAACCATATTGTATCTGTAAGTTTGTCTCGCCCACAAAAACAAAGACACACCTGCTCATCTTACAACATCCTCAGGAGCAAGATGAAGAGCTTGGCACCGCAAGACTTGCCCATCTCTCTCTTCCAAACTCCACACTCCGCATTGGACTTTCTTGGCGAAATCTCCAAGGTGCATTGGGGCGTGAGGCCGATCCAAAACGGTGGGCCGTGCTCTATTTAGGAAGTGTAAAAGGAGATCTCTCTCAAATCAGATCCCCATTATTTTTTGTTGATAAGCAAAGTAAACCCCTTCATGCCTCAGGAGCAATGAAGCATGCTCTTGAAGGGGTGGTGGTCCTTGATGGAACATGGAGCCAGGCAAAAGCGTTGTGGTGGAGAAACGCATGGCTCTTAAAACTTCATCGAATGGCACTGAAACCAGAGCAGACATCTCTCTATGGAAAGAGAAGAAAGCAACCACGAAAAGAGGCACTCTCTACAATTGAAGCCGTGGCACTCTGTCTTTCAATACTGGAAGATAATGAGTCAATTAAACAACACCTAATGAGTTGTTTTCAGGAATTTCTCACCGTAAATTCATAATTAAGATTCTTTTACATGAAGTTTTGAAACATCTTTACCGAATCACATTACCCTTGGTGGCTGGGCTATATAAGCCTTTAAGTATATGATATAATGTCTCCTTTAGGGTAGACTTGCTTTAAGTTTCACTCGGATTGGTTCAGTATTATTCATTGAATCAATCGGGCGAAACTTGTCAGGACAAAAGGGAGGTTGTGCACGCCTACTCCCAAATCAGAAGGGACTGAACATGGTAGCAAAATTGTTGTGGTTGGTCGGTATTCTGTCTATGACAGGAACCGAGGTCTTTGCCCAAGTGGAGCAGCTTGGCATCGACCCGAATCCGGTGCCAGCAATGTCCACCTGGGGGTTGGTGATTTTTGGGCTGTCGGTGCTCACCGCAGCCAACATCTTGCTGCTCAGCCGAAAGAAGTTTCTGGTTTAGCGCTAATCGGCAAAAGCGTGCGTCGGCTGCGGCTTATCCCCGCAGTCGACGCCCCGCTTCTGCTATCTCCATGAATGGTTTTTTATAGGACCCTGAGTAAGCTTCGTCCATTTTTTCATTTCCACACTACACAGGCCCACCATCGCCAGGACCCGGACCAGGCGCGTCATCCTCCAACGGTGGCCTGATCGTTGTCGTTATCGTGCTGACAGTGCTCGATACTGTTGGAGAGATAGTAGTAGTAGGAGGCGCCGTGGTGGTTATCACTGTCGTTGGTGGTATTGAAGTTGGTGGCACCGTCGTTGGTGGTTCTTCATCATCATCTTCAGCATGCCTTCCAGAACTTGAATCATCTCGAAGTACAATTGCGTTTTGACGAAAGATCTGCGTTACAAAGTCTCGCATCTGCGCTTGAGTACTTCTTCCATAAGGATCATATCGTTGAACAACGCCGGGATTAATCCATGTTTGATATGGTTGCGTGGAACTTGTTGGCGCAGTGCTGTCATCGATACAACTTCTTGGAACCCCGTTCCAAGCGTCATCAGCACAACCACTGGTGTCTTCCGGAGTACATCCAGTCGCTCCTGGAGCTACTACATCAACCGGACGTAATGTAAAATAAAAACCATTGGTTTCATTTGCCATCAGGTGCATATAATGAGCAGCGAGATAAAACGGATTGGTCACACTTCGCTGTTCATACTGGGTATACGGATCCCCACCCGGATAATATTCCAACTCGCTCGGATCGACATACACATAAGGAAAATCTCGTCGTCGTCTTTCTCCATCATTGAGAACATTAAATGGATTGGAGCAATCAGAACCGGTCTTATTAATATTAAGGGTATTACATCCTACATCCTGACCTGCACAAACAAAGTTTATCGGAATCCTTTGCGGGGCATAAAATCCAGCAATCAGCTCTGCGCGAACTTCATCATTAATAGATTGGAGCC
Organism: uncultured Bdellovibrionales bacterium; assembly: GCA_964505555.1. Lineage (GTDB taxonomy): Bacteria > Bdellovibrionota_C > UBA2361 > SZUA-149 > CAZDIO01 > CAZDIO01. The sequence continues at coordinate 55,131 of CAZDIO010000134.1, read as the reverse complement.
AATGCATATAATCATCAATACACTCTGTGCGAGTACAGTTTGAAAGACCATCGCTAATGACCGTAACAAAATTATACGCACCAGCAGCATTCGGAGCATTTTCCAGCATATTTAGAGCCTTACTCAAGGCATCATAGAGATCCGTATACGCACCAGGGGCTCCAGTGTTGTTTTCAACTCGTGGAAAAGTAAAATACTCCACAATATTTTTTGGATACGTTAACGTTGGATCATGAAGATTTGCCGGATCGGTGATGTTTACTGCATCTTGGAGTTTTCTAAAGCTTGGAACGTTATCTTTTGCCGGTGCGAGTGGAAAAATTCGTTCAAAGATATTATTATATTGGGTGCTTTCAAAAAACATAGCTCCCATCATATCCCCACTGACATTTCTCTGCTGAAAAGTACGGGTAGCAAAATATATTCCATCAAGCACAGTAACCAATGGCTCAGGTCCGGCGTAGTAATCTGATGAGGTAACCGGTGCTAGTAAATTTTGATAGCTATCAATCAGATATGTCTGAGTTACCGCAGGAGCTCCACTGGGATTTCCATCCAGTTCTCCATCGTCACGACGATAGGTCACATTATAACATTTATAATCACTTCGATAATGAACTGTTTTCGGTCCAGGATCTCCGGGGTAGCCTTCTGGATTGTTGTAGTTCGGTCGATAGACAGGCATCCCCGGTTTCGATCCATAATTTCCTCGATAGGCCGTCCGTTCCCAACCTGCGGTCGTATCGTTGACGATACAATTTTGGTCATAATCATCATCCTCTAAACACGGATTAACATCCCCAGGATCACAGACCGTCGCATCAAACGGTGCAGATGCTGTATTAATATCCATTTGAAATGCATAATGAGCCGTTCCTGGTTCAGGAACGGTATCTGGTGTGCTTGGATTATTAAGTCCAGGATCCAAATGCGTCTCCAAAACCATTGATCGTGACATATCAACGAGAAACACCCCATGCATCGGGATCTTACTTGCCACGGCGGAAACCTGACTTCCAAAACCACTAAAACCAAGAAGTTTAGCAAATCGAGCACCGATCGGTTGCGGATAATTCAGTTCCACTTTTATCGCTTGAACCACACTCGAAGAAGCCGATGTGGTTGAAAGATTCGTAACAGATTGAAAACAGTTTGGGGGAGTATTGAGCTCTCCATCTCCATCAACATCATCACACACCGGTTGACAACCCGTCCCGGGATCGCACTCAGACCACCACCGACCAAAAACGATCTTTCCAGAATTCGTCTCTTCCTGCGTGTTAAGTCCCTCAAGAAGCTCCGATCCCGAAAAAGAAATTGTCGAAGTATTTCCAATAACTGATTGTGCACGTTGCAAGGCAATTTCTGCAACATGGCTTTCAATACTTTTTTCTGGATCATCGGGATTAAATGTCTGGAGAAACATATCGAGCGCGGAAATAGCGGCAAGCTCCGCAACATGTTGGTGCTGCTCATTTGATGACGCAGCAAGGGTGAGATCGATTACCATCGCCGCAAGAATCATAAAGACAAAAACTAAAACCGAGGCGAGAATTATAATCGATCCTCTCTCCTCTGTTGTGCCACCTTTTATAACCTTGATCATTTTTGTCTCTCCTACTTCACATCATGTTCTACTTTATATCGTGATCGAGGAGCGTTCTGGGTGTAGTTTGAAACGCCCCTACGTGCATTACTTCACGAAAACCGGTCGCATCTGCTGTTAGCGTATAAGCATCAACAAAGGGAAAAGGTAACAAGGGTTCTATCCTTACTTGCATACGTATTATTATCGGAAAATTTCTCATCAAATCAGAGATATTTGTTGTGGAGGTCACTTTGCTTGGCGGATATTGGGGGTGACTATAGGTCACCGTGCCTTCTTTTCGCACTAAGTCATAACTATCCCCTGGACGAATAAGAGCCGCATCGACAAGCTTGCCATTTTCAAGTCGAAAGGGCTCAAACTGAACTGAGGCTTTATTCTCACGTTGAGGGGTCTCCGGATTGTCATGCTTATTCACTAAGGTATCAAGCGCTAAGGAAGTTGCCTGCTCAAGCACCTTTGCTCGAGCAATAACGAAAGAACAGTAGTTGAGATCACGAATAGACGATCCGGTCTTTACAGGGCATTTTACTTCCTGAGCATTAATTCCAGAAATATTACTCTCTAATCCTGAAACCTTACTTGCAAGTGCAAGTGCATTATGAGCACCTTTGACTAAGACTCCTCGTACCGCGATATACCTTGCAAACTCTAAAAATGCATACGCAGAAATCGCACAAGCAATAAGCAAAACGACTGAGCTTCGCTCTCGCTTTGCTTTCATTCCCTTTGCTGATTGAGAGCCTGTTTGCACCTTACGCTCCTCCCCCTACTGTGCCACTCGCTAAATAGGGCCCAGTCATAGTGCTTCGAATAGGAATCGTGAGGAATGAAAACATACTTTGAAAATCCGCACGTACGGTCACCGTAACAAACCCCTGATTCACCGGGTCTGTTGTAATCGGAACATAAGACGTTTCGATCCTCTCATTGTGTAAGAACTTGTTTAATTGATAAGCGTTTTGAAAAAGAAAATTCACACGTTGGTGAATAAGGCAGTGATTTGTCGCAACAGGCGAAGCTGGTGGGCAAGGGTTAGTATAAACACTCTGACCAGATTCTAATCCGGTTACAACACCTGCAAGTCTCGCTCCCTCATACACAACACGAGTCAACTCAAGATAGGCAATCAGCGCTCTTCCTACGTCAACTGTTCCGATAATCAACAAAAGAATAAGTGGTAGTACGATTGCAAGTTCGATAAAAGCAATTCCTTTGCAATTCAGATCGCCAACACTGCGTCGTCGATGCGTTCGCTTTAACAAACTTTTTTCTATTTTAAAAAATGATCTCATCTCACTTCACACAAAAAGAAAACGCCTGCGCTACCTACAGATCTGGCCTAGTCCCGGCAAATGAATTTGTTAACCTCTGACACGCAACGAAACAAGCACTATAATAGTAAGATAGCACGAGAAAGAACGTGACAACAATCAGTAATTACATCAATGCTGGTTTCTCCTAATGGATGTTCGGAGTTTTTGCTAAGCACTACTTTGATTCCTCGATCCGCTTAAAGATGAGTTCCTGATAATTAGCGTAACACCACCCCTTTTCTTCACTCCTAAAGAGCGGCACATTTCTTGCCCTATTGAGGATGGGACGATGTTTTATTTCTAAACGAGGTTATCGGTATGAGGTCTACCATGCGCTTGATTCAAACAGGTGTGATGATGATAGCAACTATTTTATTTGTTGCTTCAAAAGCCCACGCCATTTTTCCAAACGGCAACGGCGCAACAATTTCACGAAGCATCACCATTGGTGACGTAAATCTTCCTGAAGGCGGCGGATCTGGCTCTGGAAGCTCGGGCGGAGGCTGTAGCGATACCGATCACGATTATCGTTGCAATTACCAAGACAACTGTCCTACCGTTTTTAACCCACTACAAGAAAACACCGATGGCGATACCTTTGGTGATGCCTGCGACTCAGATGATGATAATGATGGCGTTCTTGATAATTCAGATAATTGTCGCGTAGTAGTCAATCCACTTCAACTTGACTCCGAAGCCCTCGGATATGGCGATGGAATGGGAGATGATTGTGATAATGATGACGACAACGATGACGTTATCGACTCTGCAGATAATTGCCCAAAGCGGTTTAATTCAGATCAACACGATCAGAATCAAAATGGGATTGGCGACGCCTGTGATCAATTTGATGGGGGCGTAACCGCAGGTGGGAGTTCCTGTGATACAACACCTTTTGTTTCCTTCGAGGAGTCTCAAAAAGTGGAGTCAGGAAACATCTATCATACTGCAAAAGTTGCCATCGCTGACGTCGATGGAGATGACGATCTTGATCTCGTAAGGCTTCGTTACAATCAGAACAATAACGAAGAGAACGCCATTCAATTGGTTCTCAATCAGGGCGACAACACCTTCACCGAACAAAACCCGGTAAAACTCACCTATAACGACACTTTAAGAAACTCAAGTGGTCAAGCGGTGTTAAAAGTTGGCGATCTTGATGGAGATGATTTTCTTGATATCGTGGCAACACGTGGAACGCTGTCTTGGACAAAAATTAATGTGCTTCGAAATTGTGCAGTAAATTGCATTGATACTTCTTATCAAGTTGGCACAGACCCAGCGTCAATTGACATTGCTGACGTTAACGGAGATGAACTTAATGATATCATCACACTGAATCGTGCAACTAAAAATATCTCCGTCTTGATCAACAATGGCACTGGTGGATTTAACACCCCAGCAAAGGTATTTTCACCCCCAACTACCAATCATGTGCTCTATGCAATCGCAGCAGGAGATTTTGATTGCGATGGTTTCTCTGATCTAGCAATCTCGTACCGTTCACCAAGCGATGCCGATGTAATTGATACCGGTCTTGTCTCGGTGATGTTCAATTCAATGCCAGATGAACAAATAAGCGCTGATCTTTTAGGTTTTAGTGTCAATCCAGAAGTTCCTGCTATCGATGTCTTAAAAGGTCCACAGGCTCTCGCCATTAGTGACTTCAATGGCGATGGACAACCCGATATTGCAGTAGGAAACACTCTTGACTCAAAAATCTCTGTGCTTCTTAACCCCTCACTGTGTTCTGCTCCTGGCGCCCACGGTGCGTTTAACGTTGCACATTATGGCCCGTCTTCTCCTACTCCAACTGTTTCGCCAACAAATGTAAACTATCTGGTTCTTGAGCAACCGGTATCACTCACCACAGCAGATATTGATGGGAACGGCTTGGTCGATATCCTCTCAACTGGAGTGGATCCAGAAGATGCTCTCAAATCAAAAGTATCTACTTTATTAAACAATCGAGATAATGCCGGAGTTGGCACTTTTGCTTCTCGTCAAACGCTCTGTATCGACCGTGCCGGATCAAGAAGTATCGCCGCAGGAGATTTCTCCACAGAAAGCTCTTCAATCTTTGCTACTGCAAACTTCGGGTTGAGCATGCTCATGAACAACCAGATTCCAGAACAAAATAGCAGTATCGCACTATTTAAAAAGCTAGAACCAACGCTTCCACGACCAGTGATCATTCCTATGGTTCAAGCTGCTGCAGGAAAAGCACTCGATAATAATGGAAACGTCATCGGTGAATATCCTCATAACGAAACCACACAGGGATTTTACTGGCAATATAACGAGTCCGGTACTCCAGTACAATATTTTTCTGATGTAGTTTCTCTGAATGGAATCAATTCCTCAGGGAGCACGATGGTTGGCCATGACTGGTATAACCTTTATCTTTATGATCGTAATGGAGCAACATGGACACGAAGCTCGATTCCTACATTGCCGGGATTCTTTCGCGGTGGAGTGAGTGCGGTTAATAATGCAAATATCGTAATCGGTTCTCAGGTAACTGGGACCGAAGAAAGCTCCGTGATTCATCCGTTTTACTTCCACTCCGGCGATAGCACGGTTACAGAACTTCAATCGGTGGTAGCTGATTTTTATCAACAACTTCTTGATAACCCAAATAGTCAAACAGATGTTGTTACCGTTGGCTACGTCGACGTAAGTGACATTAACGATAGTAATCTTATTATAGGAAGTGCTTCAGTTTCTATAAATTACGGATCCTATCGACGACGTGCGTTCGTGTATAATCTCACCTCTGGAGTATTCGTGGATCTGCCTCCAACGGGATTTACCAATTATGATGTTACTCCAATTTCAATCAGCAATATCACCCAAGCAGGAGATTTTGTAATCACTGGCAGCATCTCTTATAGCTATACCTGCGGAGAGTCTGGCTGCATTGACCGCCATGCCTTTGTTTGGGAGGGAACAACTTCACAAGGCTTTACAAAGACAGAACTTCCAAAACTCGCACCGGGATGCAATGGTCCTGAAGTTCGTGATGGAAACAATAAACGACAGCTTGTGGGTGTTGACCACTGCAACAACACTCATGCAGTGATGTTTGAGAAAAATCAGAATGGAATATGGGAGTATAAATATCTCTCTCAAGTTCTCCAAACATTGGCACCAACAGAAGCACCTCATTGGGAACTTTTCTATGCAAACGGCATTAATGACCAGAGTCAGATTACTGGTTCTGGATTCAAAGATGGCACTACCCCATCTGGCGGCTTTCTAATGAATTTACTGCCATAGAACTAGAACCGTTTCATCTTAGCTCTGACATGAAGGTGGGGGGATTAAATTCTAATTAAACACAGAGTTTCACAGGGGCACACAGAGTTAAGAAAAAAAAATTTTAGATTTAACTCTGTGCAACCCTGTGAAACTCTGTGTTCAAATACAAAAACAGGCCTATCGTTTATCATTTTGAGTTTTACTGTTTCCATAAATTCGCTGTGCGTTTTCCCAATATACTTTTCGCAGAACCTCTTCGGGTAATGCAAGTCCATTGAGCCCTTCACGAAAGTGAGTATCTTCATAGAAATAGGAATACCCTCGCGCAGGAAAGAAATGGAGATCGTAAGATTTTTTTTCAAGAAGACTTCGATACGTTTCAAAAAGCATTTTGGCATGAGCCCTTGTTGTTTCATTGGTAACAACAAAATCTACCCCAAAAAGAAACCGGTCAGGCTGATCGAGAAACAGCTGCCTCCACTCTAAGTTTCGAAGGGAGATATCTTCAAGCGAGCGCCTTAAATAAGAAGGCTTCACACCAAAACTAATATCAATAAAGAGATTTGGATAAACTCTTAAGAGATCTCTTACAATCGATGGGGCATTCGCTAAGTATCCCGCAAGGTGAGGAATCACAACCTTGAGTTTAGGAAAATCATGAAGCGTTGCAAAAAAACCTTTCATAAAAAGATGTGAGTTTACATGCCAAAGCACAGGGAGACTGTGCGCTTCCGCGTACCGAAATACCTCTCGTAATTGAGGGGTATCAAGAACGATCTGGTGATTTTTAGTAAAGTAGTCTCCATGACCATTAATTAACTTTAATCCCCTATTTCCCCGTGTCTGATATCCTTTAAAAAGCTCTAAGTTCTGTTGATTGTTTGGTTGAAGCATTACTAACGGAACAATTTTGTTTACTTGAGTACCAGCAAAACGTAACAACTCGTCATTTTCCTCAGAAAGCCCTTGGTAATCAATCCCACGAGGGAGCGCAGCAACTACACTCGTTGTAATTTGATTATCCTCCATGATCTCTAACCATCGCTTCTCACCCACACTTCGAACGTGCTCATGAGCATCAAAGACCGGAGTTTCAATGAATTCTCCTTTCTTTCTTTCAATAACGGCTTTATCAAAAAGCAATTCGCTCCACGGCTCAAACAGGTAGAGATCTTTTACTAACTCTCCTCTGATCAAAGCCCCTGCACTCCATCGCTCCCCAATCAGCGAGAACAGTTCTGGATAATCGCGTTTCTGAACAATCGTAAATCGAATCTGTTTTGGATAACTCGTAAGAAGCTTTTTTACTGCTTCCTCCTGAAGTTTGTCAGCGACATGCCCATTGTGAAAAAGCCATACCTCTTCTTTTGCTTGGAGATTTCCAAGGCGCTTTACTTTTTTGACTTGCGTAATCTCTTTTGTGAACTTCTCTAACCGAGATAAGATCTCTCCATCAAGCTGCTTTGTGCCGACGAGATTTTGTAAATACTGAATGTCTTCATTCTTAGGCTTAAAATCACCAGGAAGAAATTCTTTACGCAGTTCATTCTCTAAAAATGTCGCATGGGACCAATAACAACTTCCATCTAATAAACACGAAAACTCCGGCTCTGGATCCCGGTAAAAGAAAAGCTGATCGCCGTGCTTTTTAAAACACTTCGTATAGGCAACATTGTTCTTGATAACCTCCCCAACGTACGCATTCGCCCCCCCAACTCCCTTTGCCGCTGGAGAATCTTCATTAAAGAGTGCTACGAGGAGATCAAACCGATCATCAGCAAAAGAGACACTTGTAAAAACAAGTACGATCAAAACTGCAAAAATCGCTCGAACCAAAAATCGAAAGAAGAGTGGTTGCCTCATCAAATCCTATGTAATTGGAGTCGTGTTTCTCTACCACTAAAAAGGTGCCACTATTTCTCTACCGTTCGCGAATGCTCCCGGCAATAGTTCTTTTATGTTGATTTAAAATTTATCTTCCCGAACCCAGTATGCCGGAAAGAAGGGAGGGAGGGGTTGTGAAAAACCGTCTCCGCGCCGGAGAAGGATTGGCTCAGCCAATCCTTCGTGAGGGAAGTTTTTCACAACCCCTCCCTCCCTTTTTTCCGGCCCCCGGCTCTCGCCTTAACTCCCAGCACTAAATTTATTTCTTCCCACCCGTCAAACTTCGAGTCAACTCAATCGCCCGATCCGCATCCATAAGTCCAAGAATCTGCCCCATTCGTTTGCTCGGCATCCGCTCAAGAAGTGAAAGCGCCACAGCGTTATCAAGTTTTGCAATTAACGGCGCTGCTTCGTTTGGCGCCATTGACCCATACACATTTGCCAGTTGATCGAGTCGAGCAACCTGCGAAGTATCCTTCTCTTTTTTTGTCTCTTCAAGTTTTCGTGTCAAGCTTTTCAACTCTGCAAGACGTTCAGAAACATTTGACTCAAGAGCCTTTATTTCTGCCTCTCTCTCATCCAGTGCTGTTTTCCTTCGCTCAAGCTCAACACGCCGTGAGTCAAGTTGGGTAAGCAATGTTTTTTCTGCCAACGACCACCCAACGAGCCTACGATCAGGAGCCTGTTCAACAGCAGCTGGATGAATACTTTCTTCATGTTTCTCAGTAGCGCTATTGGTGGTCATCGTCGCCTCGTTCTTCTCTACCAACGAAGGAGTCATCGCCGTAACGGCAACTTTCCCAGAAGTTCCCTCGCTGGCACTTACCACCCCAGAAGAAAACATGATTTTTATCGCTCCACAGGCCAGAATTGCAAATACCATCACCACATTTCGTGTAGAAACGGACTGCAAGCTCTGATGCAGGGGCAAAAGAGAACGCCGGAGTCGAGCGCGAGGCGGTTCGTTATGTTTACTAGAAATCTTTTCTTTTACATTCCGATAAACCTCGCTCAGATCTTCTCGACTAAGATCTCTTTTTGCATTACTTCGTGGCGCTGCATTTGTGGCCGTCGCCTGCGATCGTCGCGCTTGGAGTTCTTTTGTTAAAAGATCGGCCATTTGCTTTCTCTGCTCCTGAGACATTTTATTTTTAATGTTTTCTAATCCCTGCTCCTCGCGCATTGCCCTTCACTCCTTAATTATTTTTTGTAAAGCGATGTCTCTGCACAACAATTTCATCGATCTTCTTTCGTTCTCGTTTTAATTCTTCCAAACGATGCCGTTCTTTTCGTTTCTTTTTGAGAATCTCTAACGCCTCTTCCTCCCGAGCTTTTTCAATATAGGCTTCGCGCGCGGCATCAACTGCAGAAGCGGCCTCTAAAACAAGTAGCCGTTGCTCAATGAGTGCTTCCTGCAAATACTCCTGATATTTCGCCTGAAGAGAAAGTTCTGCCATTGCCATAACCTTATTTGTTGGGGGTTGAGCTGCTTCTTGTTCCGTCAAAATATGTGTAAGCGTTTTTTCTTCTTCAAAAAGCGTTGCATTAGCTTTTGAAAGCACCTGTCCCTGCTCTTTCTTGACACTTGAGCGAAAATCAAGCACCCGTTGCAACCGAAAGTGAAAACGCTTCATAGGAATCTCACCTCATGAATTAACCGTTTTTGTCGTTTACGCACGAACTGTAACCTTTTCAACCTCTCGTTCAAAAACACCTTCAAGAAGTTTTGTAGATTCTTCAAATGTAAACTTCTCTTCAGGAGTTTGCACTAAATACTCTCGTAATCTGTCAATATGAGTTACTGCGTGATCTACTTTTGGATTCTGACCTGGTTTATAGGCACCAATCGTTATCAGATCTTCCGCTTCTTTGTAATCGGCAAGCACCCTTCGTCCCGCCGTCGCAAGATGCAACTGATCTTTTTCAACTACATCGGGCATAATTCGAGAAACACTCTGTAAAATATCGATTGCTGGGTAATGACCCCTTCCCGCAAGATCTCTACTAAGCACGATGTGCCCATCTAAAAGACCACGAACCGAGTCCGCGATCGGTTCATTCATATCATCCCCTTCAACAAGCACCGTGTACCAACCGGTAATCGATCCTGCCCCCCGTTTTGTTCCCGCGCGTTCCATTAATTTTGGAAGCATTGCAAATACCGACGGTGTATATCCACTGGTACTTGGCGGTTCTCCAACGGCGAGGCCAATTTCACGTTGAGCCATGCAAAACCTGGTTATTGAATCTAGAAGGAGCGTTACTTCTTCACCTTGGTCTCGAAAATATTCTGCAATTGCCGTTGCAACAAAAGCTGACCGCACTCTTGTTAAGGCACTCGTGTCACTCGTTGCAACAATAAGAACACTCCGCTTCATTCCTTCCTCTCCAAGATCGCGCTCGATAAAATCGCGAACCTCTCGTCCTCGCTCACCAACAAGTGCAATAACATTGACCGAACTTTTTGCATGCCGGGCGATCATCCCAAGAAATGTTGATTTACCCACACCAGAGCCAGCCATGATTGCAATTCGTTGCCCTCTTCCAATAGTAAGAAAACCATTTACTGCCTTAATGCCGCTATCGTAACGTTCACCAATACGATCCCGAGAAAGCGGAGAAGGAGGGTTACAATAGAGCGGAACTTCGATACCAGTAGAAATCCGAGGAAGATCATCAAGGGGGTCCCCAAGTGGAGTAAACACCCGACCAAGGAGCTCACTTCCAACAAGTACGGTTGCATTATCTCCGTGAGCAACAATCGTTGCCCCGGGAGCAATTCCATGGAGCTCTCCGTAAGGCATCAAAAGCAAGCGATCCTTTCTAAATCCCACCACCTGTGCTGCAATTTCATGGTCGCCCTGTAAAATACTACACATCGTCCCTAATCCGACTGCCGGACCATTCCCTTCGATAATGAGCCCTCGAACTTCCGTCACCATACCTCGTGAGGCGACCGGTTTTGATCGTTCAAGGATTGAATTTGCGTTGCACCAAAAGCCCATTAACGAACCGTCTCATAGAGTTGCGATTTTATCTTCTCCCACATCTCTTCAAGTTGAAGATCGATCTCTCCAAAATCAGTCTCAATAATGCATCCTGATTTTATCGATGGATCTGCAACGTACTGCACTCCTAACTCCTCTTTAGAAAGCTCCGGAGGGAGTCCAATGACCTCAAGAAACTCAAAATCTTGCTCCGCCACACGAATACGAAGAGGTTTTGCTGCTCCAATAGAATGAAGTCCCTGCCGGATAACGTCGATAATGTAATCTGGTTTAATCTCAGCAGTTGTCTCTAATATTTTCTTCGCAATATTCAGAGAAAATTTTAGCGCCTCTTGTTCCATTTGCAATAAAGAAGCATTCACTTTTTCTTCAACTTCAGAAAACAATTTACTGAGCTGCCCTTCAAGTTCTTTCTTCTTCTCTGCAGCAAGCCGTTCTGCCTCTTCTAAGCCTTTCTGGTAACCAAGGGCTTGTCCTTCTTCAAACTTCGCAGCAAGCTCTTGTGCGCGCTGCTCAGGAGACAACGCATCGCTTAATCCACTAAGAACTCCTTCCGACTCCCCCCAACCGTACCCACTGGAGGCACTCTCTGCTTCATCAAACATCGCAAACATCGGATCAACGGCATACTCTTCAGCTTTAAGGATCTCAAAATTCATTGGCGCAAAATGTTTTTTATCCTCACTCATTCGCTCCCCCACGACTTCCCAGCGCGCACTCTGGAAAGGTGTGGGTTTATAATCACGCTGCGAGACGATTCCTTCTGGAACTTCATCTTGCTGACTTACTGAGCTACTCGTTTCTAACATAGTGCTACACCATGACATCCTCTGCTCCGCCGCCAAGAACAACTTTTCCTTCAGCTTCAAGTCTGCGCACAACATCCACAATACCCTGCTGCGCTTTCTCTACATCCTTTAACTTTGTAGGGCCAAGCGTTTCTAAATCCTCTTGAAGCATTTGCGCAGCACGTTGTGAGATATTTTTAAAGAGCAATTCTCGAAGTTCCGGACTTGCTGTCTTTAATGCTATAACAAGTTGATCTCGAGGTACTTCTTTCATAATCGCTTGAATTCCACGATCATCAAGTTTCCTGAGATCTTCAAAGGTAAACATTAAATTACGAATCTCTTCGGCCAACTCTGGAAACATCTCCTCAACTTCTGTAATAATTCGCTCCTCATTCGTACGATCAACGAAGTTCAGGATATTTGCTGCGGCTTTCGGTCCTCCAAGCGCTTCTTCCTGGCGCATGCTTACTCCTCGTAACTGTGTGCGAAGCACTTCTCGCACTTCATCAATAACTTCAGTCTTAACGTTATTGAGCTGCGAAATTCGTACCAGCACCTCGGTTTGAGTTTCTTCGGGCATTTTTGCAATTGCTTGTGCAGCTACCTCTGGAGCCATGTTGGTGAGCAGAAATGCAATGGTCTGGGGATGTTCAGCCGTCATAAAATTATCTAAAGTGTTTTGAGGAATATCACCAAGGAGCAGGCTCAACGGTTCTTTCTTTCCCCCAGTAATATACTCAAGGAGACTATCTCCTGCTTCAGCACCAAAGGCACTGGAGATAACATCTTTTGCAAACTCTCTGCCATCTACAACGAGTCGCTCAGCCGCATGAAGCATACGATGAAACTCACCAACGACAACACGCTGGCTATCGCGATCTACTTCACTGACATTGAGAAATGTTCGACTAAGTTTCTTCACCTCAGTTTCGGTAAGAAACTTCATGACATCAGCAGCTTGATCTTTGCCAAGACTTACGAGTACCAAGGCTGCTTTTTCTAAATTTGATAGTTCATTTGCCATAAGCGCCAGCTCTTATGCCTTTCCTTCATTGAGCCAATAACGAATTAACAATGCTGCCTGTTGTGGATTTTCTTTTACGATACGAGAATTTTCAGCGATGAGTTCTTCAAGCTCTTCAATGTTCACCTCCGGTGCTTGATCTTCAGCACGGGTTGAAAGCTTTGATCGTTCTGCCTCAAGTTCTGCTTCGAGATCTTGAATCCCCTCAGGAAGAAGACGACTGAGATCCACCTCAGCATCAGTCGGATTGACAAGAAACTTCACTAAAGGCCGCACAATAAACAACAAGAAGAGGAGCCAAAAGAACGCTGGAAATACCCAGCCTTCTACCACTCTAAAGAGAAAGTTTTGAGAATCAGCTTGCTTCAGTGCTTCCCCAACCGATTCCTCTGGCTCAAGAAAGCGAATATTTTCAATCGATACATTATCTCCCCGACTTCCATCATATCCAACTGCTTGTTTGACGAGGTTTTCGATCTTTCGCAACATCTCCGCAGAGAGTGGTTTATATTGCTTCGTTCCTGGCTCACCTTTTGTTGCATCACCAGGAATGATTTCGTACTGCCCATCCACAAGAACAGCCGCAGAGAGCTTTCGAAGTGCGCCCGGCGCTGAGACTGTTTTACTTACGGCTCGAGAGACTTCGTAATTTTTTACAGTTTCACTATGTCTGTTAGAATTCTTGTTACTATCTGGTGGCGTAAGAAGTTCTGTATCATTACTGAGGTTTGAAACAACTCCGGGAATACCACCTTCAGCTGTCAATCCGCCCGCCTCAACAACACTTCGCTCGCTGCGAATTACCTGAGCTGCCGGGTCAAATGCCTCTTCTTCTTTTTCATACTTACTAAAATCAAGATCAAGTGTCACACGAGCAACGGCTCGACCTGGACCGAGGATTTCGCCGAGCATGGTTTCAATTCTTCTTGAATACTCATCCTCAACAGATTGCTTGTAAGCAACCTGCGTTGAGTCCATGCTCCCATCGTCACCTCTACGTTTCTCGTTGAGCACGTTGCCGTGAGAATCAATAATTGTGACATTTTCTGGGGTAAGTCGCTCTACACTATTTGCGACAAGATGCGCTATCCCCCGAACTTGTGGAGCAGTAAGCTCTCCTCCCGCCTTGACATTGAGAAGCACGGAGGCCGTAGGCAATACGTCACGTTTTACAAAATGCGATTTTTCAGGACTTGTAATGTGGACACGAACACTTCTTACAGAACTAATCGACTGAATGGATCGCTCAAGTTCTCCTTGGAGAGCTCGAATGAGCATAATTTTTTCAACAAAACCTGTTCTCCCCAATGGACTTTCGTTAAAAAGCTCAAAACCGTTACTGCCCCCTTGAGGTAATCCGGCACCAGCCAGATCGAGACGAACTTGATAGACTCGATCCGCAGGAGTAATTTCAATCGTTCTTCCCTCATCACGAAGTCGAAAACCGATCTTATCAGCTTTTAGCTTCTCTGTGATACTCGCAGCGTCATTACTTTCTAGATTTGAAAAGAGCAGGCCGTAATCGGGTCTTGTTGCCCAGCGCGACACAAACACGATAACTCCGAGGCTTCCCGCAAAGAGCACCGGTATGGCGATCTTTTGAGCGAGTGGTAATCGTGCATAGGCAGAGATAATCTGCGTAAAAACAGCACCGATATCAAAATTCATAACCGTCCCCTAACCTATAAAACCCTTACCTGCCTTAACGATATCTGTAATAACCTTTTTTGCTTATCCGATTGGTGTTCGTAATACCTCTCGATATGCTTCAACAATTTTTCGCTGAACTGAAAGCAAAAGTTGAAAGGAAAGATCTGCTTTCTGTAACGCTATGACCGTGGTGTGCGGAAACGGCTCCTCCTTAAGGATAGCTCGTTGCATTGATTTTTCAGATTCGTTTCCAAGAGTATTGACTTCAGACACACTTTTTTCTAGGAAATCAAGAAAACTTTTCTTGCCATCACTTTCGTTTACCCCCTCACCGATATGAATATCGCTTTTGGGCGTAACGCCTTCCACCCCACGTATCATACGCATCTGCTCAGACATTGAGATCGGATCAATTTTCATCTTCTTCTCCTTCCTAGACTACCTTATAATCGCTGACTCAGTTGGCGAAGCGCCTGGCCCATCTCTTTAGTAACACTCACCACCTGTGCCGCTGCTTTATACGCAGCACTTGCCGTAAGCAGGTTAACCATTTCACTCACCGGATTTACATTAGGCATCTCCACATTACCTGTTTTTGGATCCGCATCAGGATGCCCAGGATCGTATACTTTTCTTGGCTCTTTATCGTCAGCGACTACGGCGGCCACCTTTACTCCCTTCAAGCTCGCCTTATTAAGCGCTGAGTCGAAACCTTCTGGGAGGTTAAGATCTGTCGCCGCAAACACCACATCTCGGCGTTTATAGGGCCCGCCTTCCTCTGTTTTCGTGGTTTCTGCGTTCGCAATATTACTTGCCACCGTATTAATACGAAGGCGATTTGCACTCATTGCACTGGCAGCGATATCAAATATTGTTCCGAACATGTTTATACTCCTGAAGCGCTTCTAATTGCTTCTCTTAAAAACCTTAGCTTCGTATTGAGATAGGACACTGTTTCTGTATAGGCTCTTGCGTTACTTGAAAGTTTTCCCATGGCTAAATCAAGATCGACGTTGTTTCCATCTGCTCCCATCGCTCCACTGTTATCAATAACAATATGTGAAGCACTTGAAGCAGAGAGATCGAGATGTCCTTGGTTGGTTACCTCGAGCGGACTTGTTTGTTCGTTAAGCGCCTTCTGGAGTTCGCCAGCAAAGTCTAACTCCCTTGCTTGAAAGTTAGGAGTTTCACTGTTAGCAATATTACTTGAAAGCAGAGAGTGTCGCTTGGTTCTCAGATCCAGCGATTTTTCTAACACATTAAAAGTCTTGTCAAAAAGTTCCATAGTCTATACTCCTTCAACGATCTGCGTAAAAATATTGACAGCAAAGATTGCTTCGTGTGCCCATTGTCAACTTTTCCACTTCAACCCGTACTTACTCATCGCAATTTCCGTACCTGTCCTGCTTGACAACCTAACCATTCGTAATACTTAAAAATCTACTTCTTCGTTCATTCAAATATTGCTCAGTTCCGCCAAAGGACACTCAGTGAGTGTCAAAGCTTGGTCACCCTCTATTCGTCAGCAATCTGCTCACTTTTATCTCCATATTCATGGAGTTTATTTCGAAGTGTACGAATACTAATACCAAGGAGCTCTGCCGCTTTCGTTCGGTTATTTCCAGTTGAACGCAACGTTTCAAAAATAAGTCTTTTTTCTGCCTCCCAAACACTCAGTCCTGGAATCAGCCGCAGATCATTGTTCCCCTCTCTGACCGGGGATTCTGTAACACCCAACATGAAATTTTCCGCACTCAAGATCTTGCTCTCCTGAGGAGAGAGGAGCACTGCTCGTTCACATGCATTTTGAAGTTCGCGCACATTGCCCGGCCAAGGGTAGACTTCAAGTTCTTTGAACGCCTCTTCACTAAGATTTTTTTCACCATTTGAATACTTTCGAATGAAGTGCTCAAGAAGCAAGCGCACATCTCCAGAGCGATCTCGAAGCGGTGGAACAAAAAGTGGAATCACGTTAAGACGATAGTAGAGATCTTCTCGAAAGTTCCCCTGCTGTACTTCTTTTCTGATTTCACGGTTTGTTGTAGCAACAACTCGCACATCGATCGGGATTGGTTTTGTCCCCCCAACGCGATCAACTTCTCGTTCCTGCAACACCCGAAGTAGCTTTGCTTGCAGAACTTCTTCCATCTCTGATATTTCATCTAAAAGAAGTGTTCCACCCTGTGCAAGCTCAAACTTTCCCTGCTTCTTCTCAATCGCTCCTGTAAAAGCGCCTTTCTCATGACCAAACAACTCGCTCTCAAGAAGATTCCCTGGGAGGGCCGCGCAATTAACAGCCACAAAAGGAGCTGAGCTTCGGTTGCTACTACTATGAATCAATCGAGCAATGAGCTCCTTTCCAGTTCCAGACTCACCTTGAATCAACACACTCGCTGAGCTTTGAGCAACAGCACTCGCAATCTCAAGAACACGTTTAAATTCTGGGTCCCGAGTAATAATGGCTCGAGAATCCTTAGTATCATTTTTGGTTGATTTTGATACCGTTGGAATGCGCGCTGGCTTCACAATACGATTAACGATCTGTTCAAGATCTTCAGCAGAAAACGGCTTTGTAATGAAATCAAACGCTCCATTTTTCATCGCCTCAACCGCCTGAGCAATTGTTCCATAAGCAGTAATCATCACCACCGGAAGTTTTGGATATTCTTTTCGAATCTGAGCGAGCAGTTGATCCCCTCCCATCTCTGGCATCTTCATATCTGAAATCACCAAATCAAACGAAGATCCATGAAGAGCTTGTAAAGCTTCTTCACCGTTTGAACATTTCAAGACACTATGCCCTAAGCGAGCAAGCACGGCCTCTAGCGCAAGAAGCATCTGCTTCTCATCATCAACAACTAAAATATTAGCTCGCTCTGATCCGTTCATATGTTTCCTCTTAGTTCATGCAAGGCAATTGAATACTCACACTTGTGCCCTTGCTCTTTTCACTTTCAATTGCAACTATTCCCCGATGCGCACTGACAATAGAATGAACAATTGCCAACCCTAATCCTGTGCCTTCGTTCTTGGTTGTAAAAAATGGATCAAACACCTTCTCCAAAGAGTCCGGTGAAATCCCACAACCATTATCAACGACACTGACGAGCCAGCGATCTTTATTGCTCAAATCACTCTTGAGAATAACCTCACCGTTTGATTTGGCTGTACAGGCATCAATTGCGTTGAGAATCAGATTGAGAAGCACTTGCCTCATGAGATGACGATCAAACGAAACACTTCCACTGCCCTCGAGCGACAATCGCAAGGAAACATGTTGTTTATTTGCTTGTGGCTCTAGATATTTCAGTATTTCTTGAAAAAACTCTTCAATATCGGTAACGGTCTGAATTCGCGGTTTAATATCTTTTGAAAACTGAAGTGAGTTTGCAATAATTCTATCTAACGTTTTAATGCCAGTGTGAATTTGATCAGCAAGTTGAAACAACTCCGGGTTTTCATCGAGATCTTTCATTAAGAGTGTACAGAACAGCTCCATGCTACCAAGCGGATTTCTCATTTCATGTGCAAGCGTAGCCGCCATTTCGCCCATTGCTAAAAGGCGCTTTGTTCGCTCATTATCTAGCACGACTTCCTCACTCACCACTTAGTTCTCCACTCCTTTTCTTTGCACTCGATTCTCCTCACGAAGTTCTTCTTTCTGTTCATCAAGAGGAAACCCTTGAAGTTCCTTACTAAGATACATGGCATGAGCAAGAATGAACCAACTATTATTTTCGGAGTACCGAGAACGAAGTTTTTCTAAAGCTTGTTGTGCCTGGTCAAAACGTCCGAGTTCAAGAAGTGCTGTTATTTTTGCATGATAAATCGATGCTTCATCAAACTCCGATGGATATCGCTCCTCTCCTTCCTCGATCCACGTCAACACACTTTCGTACTCTTTCTCTTGAAGGTCGATCTCTGAGAGCTTTCGTAACGCTCCTGGCGCAAATGATGATTCGGTTGGAACTGCCGTAAAACTGTATCGAGCTTGCTCAGCAAGACCTTGTTTTAACTGACATTGACCGAGAAGAAACTGTGCTTCACCTCGCGAAGATTTGCTCCCTTCAAGAGCAGCTTTCTGATAGAAACTTTCGGCACGTTTTAGCGTTCCTTGATCATTAAGAGACTCGGCAATAACCAGAAAAAGTTGACTGCGCGCATCAGATGACTCCAAATCATATACTGCTTCCTCCGCCAAAGAACGTGAAGTTTCATAGTTTCCTTCCTGAAGTTCCATGATCGATCGCGCCAGTATCTCTCGCACCCGTTCCGGATTGGCAAGCGCGGAATTTGCAAATACCTGATCCCAAATTTCGCGAGCCTGCTGAGGAAGTCCAAGAGCCCATGCGCTTCTTGCAGCGAAGATAGTGTCTGTAAGACTAAATACAAAATCTTTTCCTTCATAGTATTTACGAAGTGCCTCAAAATGCTCTCCTCGCTTTGAAAGCGTGCTGAGCGACTCCCCTGTTTCCTCAACAATAGGCACTCCCGTTCCTGTAGAAACTTGTGCAACAACGGTAGTTGGAAACACACCATGCCATGAGCTTAACCCACCGATGAAAACGGAGGTTAAATAAAAACTCCATCCGCTTTTTTGTTTCAAATTCATTTGGTTACAAATCCTTTCTCTTATTCTTCTGAGAACTCCGCAATCGCTTGATTACAATGCAACAGTAAATCCAGGTAGCGTGGTTTCCTCTTCAGAAAGAAGTCCTTTCTTTTTAATTTTTTCTACAAGCGTTGTGCGATTAAGATTTAAAAGTCTAGCAGCCGCTTTTTTGTTTCCAGCGCAGCGCCTTAAAGCCTGAGTAATTAAAGTGTTTTCAAATTGCTCAACAACAATATTAAAATCTAATCCTCCTTCAGGAAGCGTTGGTTCTAAAAAACATGTCGACATCCGTGTTTTTCCATCTAATACATGAGGAGGAATGTCATTTACGTACACAGCATTATCCTCGATCATAATACTCAAGCGTTCGATGAGATTCTCAAGTTCTCGAACGTTCCCTGGCCAAGGATACCGTTTTAATGCTTCCGTAACTTCAGCGCTAAAGAGCAAAGGCTTTCGATTGTGCAACTGTGAAAATTTTTGACTAAAGTAATTTGCAAGCAAAACAATATCATTTGGGCGAGATCGGAGCGGGGGAAGCTCCACGGGAACGACCTGCAAGCGATAAAAAAGATCCTCTCGAAATGATCCATCCTCCACCTTTTGCTGAAGATTGACATTTGTAGCAGCAATAACACGGGTAGTAACCGTTTGAGATTTAACTCCTCCTACCGGTTCAATAATTTTATCTTGTAATACTCGAAGTAGTTTCACCTGCAAATGAGGTGTCATCTCTCCGATTTCATCAAGAAAGATCGTGCCTCCATCAGCAAGAACAAATCGTCCTGGTTTTGAATTTGTTGCACCCGTAAATGCCCCTTTCTCATAACCAAAAAGCTCACTCTCCAAAAGATTGTCGGGAATAGCACCACAATTAACTGGAACAAAATTTCCTCGGCATCCACTGAGTTCATGAATAGCACGAGCAATAAGTTCCTTGCCTGTGCCGCTTTCACCAAGAATAAGAACAGTAGAACTTGTAATTGCGACCTTTTTAAGAAACCCAAACAATTTTTCCATTGCCGCGTCTTCAGTCACAATTTTGCGAAACGCCTCTTCTCGTTCGCGCAGCGAATGATACTCTACGCAATTTAATTCCTTCACTTGCTGAAGCATAGAACCCTCCTTCCAAAAACCCTTATCGGACCTAACCATCTGTTCCTGCGCTTGCTTCGCTTTTCTCTTCACAACACACGAAAGAGAAATTGATACGGAGATGGCCATTGTTTGGATTACCCCTGGCAATGGTCAAATTTTTGTCCGCACTTTCCAAAAGAGCGAAGCTAGTGTCATAACTCTGGCAAAGGTCGTACCAGCATGTTATTCGATGACAGGTTTTTGGCGGCAAGCTCAGGCTTTTTGCAAAAGATTGTGCTTATAGTGATAAGAAGTTGACACTAATGATCTTTTTCTACTGCTTTTCTATCACGCTAGGGTTACCTTTTTCTGGAATATCCCTATAAAAGCCTCTTTAAATGAACATTGTGGTACATTTATAAGAAAATTTATTTCAATAATCGCATAATCTAAGTGTTATTTTATGTTTAATTTCCCTGTTAATTCAATATGTTATTCCATAAATAACGCTCTAAGAGTTTAGAGTAGACTGTTTCTTAGTTCTTTTGTAGAGTATGAGAAACTCATAACAGCCCTGTTTGAATAATTCCGTTTGAACGCAACGTAATGGCGCATAATTTTCCACAACCTCCACTAAGTGCAGCTTCAGAAAAGCTCTCTCTCCTGTTTAAAAATCTTGCTCAAGACGAACAATATGTAAACGGTTCTCCAAAGGGACTCGCCTATGATGAGTTGATTCATTTTTCAGAATTGCTTTTTAGCAAAGCTCCCGCTGATTTTTTACAACAGAGCAGCGTTTCCCATCTTTCAAAGATATCAAAAAGCGTATTTGAGTTTTTTCGTGCTTATGAAAAAACTCAAAATGAGCTTTTCTTTGAAAAGAATTTTTTAAACAACACGTACTGCATTTGTGCCATCCTGGAAGATCGGCCATTTATTGTCGACACCCTCCATGAACATCTTCGACAAGCTGAGTGTGAAGTTTCCGTAGTGCTCCATCCCGTTCTCGTTAATAGCAGAGGGAAACGTGTCTCTCTTACCTACATCGAACTTGTTTGCATCAAAGACGGAGATTCATTTGAGAAACTCGCCCTCGATATGCAAAAAGGGCTGCGTCTCTTAATCACCGTAACGAATGATTTTCCACAAATGGTTGAGCGCGCTAATCACCGCGCAGAGATACTTCGAAGGCGAACCTTTGACGGGGCCACGGATCCCCAAGAAGTTGGCGAATTTCTCCGCTGGGCTGCTCATGGTGGATTTGTACTTCTTGGGTATGCAAAGTGGAACATTCCCGCCGGAAAAAAAACTTCCTCTTCGTTGGGGAAATTTGAAGATGCTTTGGGATTACTTCGATTTGGCACAGAGCACTTTGAGAATCTCGTTAAAACGATTACTGCTCATGCCGAATACTATGTAACAAAAAATGAGATCATTGAATTTGGAAGGACCTCTGAAAAGAGTCCCGTTCATCGCTTTGCCTGCATGGATCTTGTTACTCTATTTACTCCTTCGACAACACATACCGATGGAGTGATCGAATGTTTTCTCGGATTGTTAACTACTCGCGCCGTGGCACAAGAAGCAGCGCTCGTTCCCATCGTAAGAAAAAAACTTCACGCCATCCTTGACCATGAAAAACTCGTTCCCAACAGCCATGACTATAAAGAACTCGTCTCAATCGTTGATGGTATTCCAAAACTAATTCTCCTTCGAACCCCCACCGAATTGCTTCGAAACGATATTCGGTTAATCATGGAAGCAACGAGGCGACGTGATACGCGCCTCAGTGTTCATCAATATGAGCTTTTCCAAAACTCTTCGGTAATGGTCATCATGCCGAGAAATAGGTTTTCAGGTCGAGTCCGTGAATCTATTCAAGAATATATTGAGAAAGAATTTAACTCCTCTCGGGGCGCCACCGAATACCAGCTTGCACTTGGGGATGAACAACTTGTGCGTATTCATTATTTCGTTCCCAATATAATCCGAAATGAATCGGCACTCGATCTCCCTCGTCTGGAATACGCTATCTCTCGGCTTACTTTAACCTGGGATGATAATCTTCAAATCGCTCTTTCAGAAACAAGCGGAGCGGAAGCAACCCGATTAGCTACCTTTTATCGCCGAGCATTTCCTGAGCAATATAAGGCGGCAACCTCGCCTCGTCAGGCCGCGTTTGACATCAAGTTTCTTGAGGTGCTGTCTCCAAATAACAATCTTGAGATCGCGGTGTGGTCAGAAGAAGATAAAGTATCGACGAACTCTTTTTACTTAAAACTCTATAAGCGAGACGGCACATTTACACTAAGCACCGTTCTTCCTTTTCTTGAAAACACAGGACTTGAAATAATCGATGAATCAGCGAACACCCTCATGGTCGAGGAACAACCTTGGGCTACCGTGTACAGCTTTCATTGTAAACATGGTGGTGGAATTATCCCCCACCCCGAGATGGTCGAAAAGATCATTGTTCCAGGATTGAAAGACATTTTTGCGGGAAGGGCCGACAATGATCATCTTAACGCGTTGCTTTTTTCTCCAAATCTTTCTTCAAATAGGATTGCCGTTCTTCGTGCCGTATCTGACTACTTGTGGCAGCTAAAAGTATTTCCGGCTCGTTCAACGCTACACAAGTCTCTCGTTCAAAATCCAGAGCATTCGAAACTTCTTGTTGAATACTTCGAAACTAAATTCGATCCCTCTCGATCACTAACTGAAAAGCAGCGAGCCACCCAACTAAAAAAGTTAGAAGATGAATTTTTTATTTTACTGAAGAAAGTTCCTAACTTAACGTTTGATCGAGTATTACGCGGATTTTTAAATACTCTTCAAGCTATTGTTCGCACCAACTATTACCGCCCATCAGCAGATTCGCGGATCGCGTTCAAAATAGACTGTAAACGCATTCGACAGATGCCCTCGCCTCGACCTCTCTATGAGATCTTTGTAAGTTCTCCAGATTTTGAAGGCGTTCACTTGCGTGGAGGGAAAGTTGCTCGAGGAGGAATTCGTTGGAGTGAGCGCAAAGAAGATTATCGCACCGAGATCCTTGGTTTAATGAAAACACAGGTGGTGAAAAACTCGATTATTGTACCAGTTGGTGCAAAAGGTGGTTTTATCATCAAGGAAAACCAAACAACCTCGAAAACAATGCAGGAACAAGTAAGGGAGTGCTATACAAAATTTATTATCTCATTGCTTGAGATTACAGACACCCTCTCCGGCGAAAAAATCAAACATCCAGAACATGTGCTTATTTATGATGATGACGATCCTTATCTTGTGGTCGCAGCCGATCGAGGCACCGCAACCTTTAGTGATTTAGCAAATCAAATCGCACAGGAATCTTTCGATTTCTGGCTTGGAGATGCCTTCGCCTCAGGCGGGAGCCAGGGTTATAGTCACAAAGAACTTGGAATTACTGCTCGAGGAGCATGGGAAGCTTCTCTCCGTCATTTTCGAGAGTTAGGAATCGATGTGGATCAGCAGTCCTTTACCCTTGTCGGCATTGGTGACATGTCTGGAGATGTTTTTGGAAATGGTTTGCTTCTTAATAAAAATGCGAAACTGATTGCGGCCTTTAACCATAAGCACATCTTTGTTGACCCCAATCCCGATTGCACCGTTTCTTTTCAAGAACGAGAACGACTTTTTCATCTTCCCACTTCTCAATGGAGTGATTATTCCCTCTCGACAATCAGCCCTGGCGGGGGGGTTTTTGAACGAAGTGAAAAAGAGATCGCCCTGAGCAGTGAAGCAAAGAAAGCACTCGGGTGTGAGAAAGAACTGCTTTCTGGAGATGAGCTTGTGCAAGCAGTTCTTAAAGCTCCGGTAGATCTGATTTTCAATGGTGGTATCGGGACCTATGTAAAGGCTGAACGAGAGAGCCACATTGATGTAGGGGATCGAATTAATGACGATGTGCGTGTTGATGCAAAGGAACTTAGAGCAAAGATAGCGTGCGAAGGGGGCAATTTAGGGTTTACCCAACTTGCTCGAATTGAATTTGCAATCAATGGTGGCCAAATTAACACCGATGCGGTTGACAATTCAGGTGGAGTGGATCTTTCTGATTTTGAAGTAAATCTCAAAATTTTATTAAGCGCTCCAGTAAAACGTGGAGAGCTAAGTCTCCCAGAACGTAATGAGATTCTTCGCAAATGCGCGTCTGACGCGGTAAAAAAAGTAACCGCGCGCAATCGATTACAGAGCAAGGCACTTAGTTTGGGCGTGCGAAGAAGTAAGCGAAACATTGATTACTATCGGGCATTGATTCAGAATTTCGTTTCAGAAAAACTCCTTGATCGAAAAGGAGAATTTTTACCTGACGATGAAACGCTACTAAAACGTGGGCAAACAAAGCAAGGCCTCACCCGACCCGAACTTGCCGTGCTCATTGCATACGTCAAAATGTCTCTTTTCAATTCGTTACTGACCTCCGATTTAACCGATGAACCTTTTCTGAGACGATATCTATTTAGTTACTTTCCCTCCACCATCGTGGAGAGATTTCGGGAAGATACATTAAAACACCCCCTTGCTCGAGAAATAATCTCCTCGCAGATCGCCAATCTGGTCGTTGAGCGCATGGGTGCAACATTTGTAAATCGCACTGCCGAAGAAACAGGCGCCAGTGATACAGATATTATCTTTGCCTTCCTCGCAGCAGATGAAATTCTTGGTGCAGCAGAGATCAGTGAGCAACTCCGAACTACTGACACGGCAACTTCCGCAAGTGCACACTTAAATGCATTGTTCTTTCTTACTCGCGCCATTGACGATCTTACCCGTTGGCTTCTTGAACACCGGAGTGCTCATCTCACCTGGTCTGAAGTCATTGATCGCTACCGAAAGTCGTGCAAGATATTACTTGGTGAGACCACTTCCTTTCTTACTCAGGTCGAGCTCTCTGCCTATCAGGAAAAATATGGCGAGCTGTTACTTGTTGGTTTTCCAAAAACACTGGCACAGTCAGTCTCTTCGATCGTTTATGCAAACTCTCTTGTTGAAATCACTGATATCTCCTCAGACACAGCAACCGATCTCCTCTCTGCTGCCAAACTGTATTCACAGATCGCTACAGAATTTTCAGTCACTCGACTGATCGAGCAATCTTCAAGTATTGAGTCAACCGACCGTTGGGAGGCACTCGCGTTGCGTGTTATCGTTGCACAACTAAAAGACTCTGTCGGACTTGTCGTTAAAAGTATAATTCACGAAACAGGTGGGGCAACAGCTGAAAACATTCAGCGCTTTCTTGAAAAGCGTAAGGATGCTGTGAAACGCTACAACCAAAGTGTGAATGAGTTTCAAAGCAGGAACCTGACGGTGTCTGCACTTCTCGTAATCGCCAATCAACTGTACGGTATCTCACGACCCGCTTCAAAATAGAAAGCTTCAAGAGAGAAGATAGTGGCAAGAGAAAGGAGCTTTACCAACTAAAGATTTTTTTCTTAACTCTGTGTAACCCTGTGAAACTCTGTGTTCAATTAAGATCTCACAGCTTTCATCCCTACCGATACGATCCTGTCTGACCCTCCTCGCTGCTCATTCTTGCAATAAGCTCATTTGCGAGTTGATGGTTAGGTTCGAAAATTTTAATCTTTTCTAACTGCGTAGAAGCAAGGGAACGCTTCCCCTGCGCATAGCAGCATCCTGCATGTGCATACAGCATCGAGAGGTCTGCAGGGTGAAGCTCCAGATACCTGGTAAGAACTTTTTCTAAATCCTCAAGACGCCCGAGAGAGTACCCTAGTTGAATAATACCAAGAAGGGCTCTCTTGTTCTCAGGATTAAGTGTAAGCGCTTTCATATAGAAGTCCCATGCACTCGCTGAATTTCCCTTCTGTGCCGCACAGATCCCCAACCCAGCAATTGCGATATCATTATTTGAATCAAGGGCATTGGCTTTGAGGAAAAATGTCTCGGCTTCTTGCCACTTCTCCATCGCAGCCGCAACAACTCCTCGACCGATGACGGCGCGCACTCGATGCATCTCATTATCTTCTGCAAGTCGAAAATGAGAGTCCGCTGCGTAAAGATTCCTTGCCTGAGAATACGCCTCACCAATAAGAACATGGGTAAGTGCTTTTTGATTGTCGTTCGTTCCGTTTTGAGCAAGAAGTTTCTCTCCCCCGCTGATTACCGAATCGTAATTACGGCTTTTCTTCTCTCCTTCAAGCACGACAAGCTGCTCATCCACTGAATTATGGTGACGTTGGGACACCCCCCCGGAGGAGAGACGACTTACCTGTTGCGAATCAAGCAATGCCTTTAACTCTTTGGCACGTTCATCTCCATTTGAAACTGAAAGCATCTCTTCGACTAAGCGCCGCGCCTTATCAAATTTTGTGAGCTTATAGGCACAACCAGCAAGGCAATACTTCATCTCTATGTCACTTGGATTTCTTACTAGATAAGAATCCAGCGTCTGCTCTAGTTCAGAGTAGCGCTCAAGCATATACGCAAGTTCAAGAAACTTATGTATCGCCGTAAGGTTTGTAGGATCGGCCGTGATTGCTTGTTGCAACAACTCAAAGGCCTCTTCCCTATTTCCTTTCAGTGCACGACAAGTAGCAAGTCCCGTAAGGGATTTTGATTCCTGCGGTGAAAGTTGAAGTGCTTTTTTAAAGAAGCTTTCGGCAACCACAGCATCCTTTTTCACTAGGTGCGTTACTCCACAACTTCTGTAGGCGCGCACATTCGTTGGAGCAATTGTTGATGCCTGCTCATATTTTGTGAGCGCTTCGTCTGCTTGACCAGCACGGAGAAGTTGATCAGCCTCGTCACAAAGGATATTTGCTCTTGTACTTGTGCCATTCTCAATATCGCTGAGTTGAAGAGTTTTAGGAATCATGCCCACAACCGAAGTCGTTTGCTCAACCGAATCAGATGCAGAAGAAATTTGTGTTGTCATGAGTTGATTATAATGAGGTCGTCCGTTAGTAGAATATTCATTGCTTTTCATCCCTGTCACACTTTGATACACACCAAGAACTTCACGTGCTGAATTGTTCCAGGTGAAATGTTGTACTTGTTGTTTCATCTCTATTCGTTTCGGAGCATAATATCCGGCCAGAACAGCATTTCGAATACTTTCTGCTGAAGTGGGATCACAATAGTACGCATAGTCTCCAAGGTATTCGCGTGTCGTGCCATTTTCAGTAGCTACCACATTTGCTCCATATCGAGCCGCTTCCAAAGAAACGATCCCTGGAAGTTCATAGAAACTAGGCAATACGTGCACTCTACATGCTTGATAGGCACTGGCGAGTAACTCTGGTGTCACTCTTCCTAAATACATCGTTTGC
Source organism: uncultured Bdellovibrionales bacterium (assembly GCA_964505555.1). Classification (GTDB taxonomy): domain Bacteria; phylum Bdellovibrionota_C; class UBA2361; order SZUA-149; family CAZDIO01; genus CAZDIO01. The sequence continues at coordinate 27,589 of CAZDIO010000134.1, read as the reverse complement.
CCTCGTCTTTGAAACCGCTTACACGCTTCTTCATAGTCTTTTTGATAGGTAAACCCACCTGTTATAAACACCACTGGAAGATCTACATCTTCAAGCGCTTTGAGGATCATTAATTGATTTTTTCTTGTCTCTAACCGTCCGACACAAAGCACCGCATCACGTACCCCCGTTTCTTGAAAGAAAAGAGCGCCGCGATCTTCATTTCCTGAAATTTCGCATCCCGTGTGACACACATTGATTCTTCTTGTCTGGGGATAATCACGAAGTAATGCTTCTTTCTCCTTTTGCCCGGAAGCAATAAGACAACCAGCATGTTGAGCAGTCCAAGTATTTTCCCAACGCTGAGATGGAGTTACATTTTTTGCTCCAGCGGAGATCTCTTGCCATTTCTCACGAGGCTGCCCCGAAGAAAGATAGCGGAGAAGAGACTGAAAGAGTGCTATTTTTTGATTAAAAAATTGAGGGAGATCCTCATAGAGTGCAGTAACAACATACGGAACTCCCGCTTGATGAGCTCGACGTGCTAGAGTTTCTGTAATTTGTGGGGTCGCAAAATTAAAAAGATGTACTAAATCGTAATTTGTTAGTGATACGTTTCCAGTTAGGTCGATATCAACAGATACACCCAAACCTTTGAGATGGTTTGCCAGTTGCTCCATCAAAACAGTATCACCACCCCGCTCGCTAAACGCATTCGGGCGGTTTTGCATCAGTACTTTAAGCGTTCTTTCTGAACTTCCGTGTGAGCCGTCCATAGTTCCTCTAGATAATTGCCTCCCTGACGATTCCCTCTAGTCGGTATCCTTATTGCCTGAGATATACGATGTGATTTCTTTATTTCCGATGCAGATAGTTGGTGCATTTATGAGTAAAGTGCTAACATTAAGTAATAATTGGCTTTATACATGAATGGTGAGTCACAAAAGGGTCGGGTAATTGGAGCAAATGACGTAAGTAATTACGTTGTCTGTCCCGAGGCGTGGCGTCTAAAATACTTTGGACATGGAACGAAGTCTCAAGATGAGACCGAAAACGCCGGAAAAAAACTACGTGAAGAATGGGTTATTGAACACGACTTATCAAGACAATTAAAGAGATACGCGAAGGTCGCCTACTTTCTTCTCGTTGCTGTCGTCATTGTCACTTTTGTTCTTGATCAAAAATATTCGGCATTTCGTTCTGACAAAGGCTCGAACTACCAAAATGTTCTTCGTGAACTGAGCGAGCACCATTCTCGGGAACTTCCTTTGGAAGTTGTTCTTCCACTTTTGATTCTTGGAGCGCTAATTTTTGTATGGGATCTTTTTGACCGACGAAGTAAAACCATTGAGCAGCGTTCTGGTTTTACAGAAAAAACTGAAGTCATCGCCCTTAAAGGAAGTGAGTATCTCCCTTCGAAACGATATTTCTCTCCGCAATTAGGGCTCTCAAGTAAACCCGATGCCCTGATGCGAGATGGAAACTTTATTATTCCTGTCGACAGGAAACCACTGAGTAAACAGGTTCGCGATCGGCATGTCGTTCAGCTTCTCATGCACCTGCGACTGGTTGAAAATATAGAGGGGAGGCGTCCTCCTTACGGCGTGCTTCTCCTTGGAGAAAATGTGCGTTCAGTAAAGATTAAAAACACCGAAGCCAAACAACGTTGGCTTGATTCACTGCTTGAAGAGATGTGGTCGATCATGGATGGACTTCCCGCGGCTCCAGCACCTGATTATTACAAATGCAAAAATTGCGATGTCCGCGCATACTGTAATTACAGTGCCTTCCCCAGTCCAAAATCTCAAACGAAATAAACAACCATCTCTGATGTGCGCGAGATATGGCGACAAGCAGTGTAACCATTCATTCCCCAAGCGTGGAAGCTCTACGGGGCTAAGGAATTAAGAAAATATATATAATCTTTAACTTCAAACGGCTTAACCTGGTAACCATCTGCTCCTGCTTCTTTCGAACGATCAAGGTCACTCTGATCGTTTGATGCGGTAAGCATTACAATTGGGGGGCTGCTCTGAAAAACTTCCTCAGCTCTAATAATCTGCAACGTTTCATGCCCATTTGGAGGCGGCATATTTATATCAAGAAGCACCATTGATGGCGGTTCAGATTTCCCCGCCTTTACTCCTTGTAAGTACATTAATAAAGCTGCGCCACTCTCAAACAACAGAAGTTTATTGCGAATTATTGATTGCTCAAAAACAAAACGAGCAAGCCGCAGTGAATCTGGATTATCATCAACAACCACTACCGGTCCCTCTCCTTTTAATTTGACATTATTGCAGCTGATCATCATGACCATCCAAAATGAATTTTACATGAACATTAAATCCCTCACTTTCCACCCAAATCTTTCCGCTGTGACGTTCAATTATTTTTTTACAGAGAGCAAGCCCCATCCCCGTCCCTTCTTTGTCTCTACTATTTGAAAGTCGATAAAATGGCTGAAAAACCTTTTCCACCTCTTCTGGTGATATCGTAGAGCCATTATTTCGAACTCCAAGAATGATGGTTTTACCAACCTGTTCTGAGGTAAAGTCAATGCAAAGATCCTTTTCTGCTCCATACTTTAATGCATTACTAACAAGATTTCGGTATAGCTCTCTGACGAGTGGATGATAGCCTTCTATTTCAGGAAGACCTTTTTTACGAATTTCAACAGAGCGATCTTGCACCTGAGCATTAAAATCACTAAGAACATCATCAAGAATCGTGTTGAGTGCTAGGCGATCTTTCTCTACCTTTGTATAAACCACCCGTGTTAATGCTCGGAGATCATCGATAAGTGATGATAATCTCACGGCACTTCGTCGTATTGCTCCCATGTATTCATGAGATCGAGGAGATACACTTGTAGGCATTTCATATTCAAGGAGATCGCAATAACTACAAAGATTTTTTATAGGCTCACGAAGGTCATGCGCTGCGATATGCACAAAACTTTCTAAATCTCGATTCAAAGATTGAAGCTCCTCAATTTTCTCTTCCAGTTTACCATTGATAATAAAAACTTCTCGTTGCTTCTCCCCCAACTGTCGCTTAAGATCTATTGTCTCTATGGCAGTTGAAATAGTTTTCAAAAGCAACTCACGTGAGAGCTTGCTCTTTTTAAGATAATCAATTGCTCCCTGTTTCATTGCAGAAACTGCCACTTCTTCATTTCCCTCCCCAGTCAGCAAAATTACAGGATATTGTCGATCTACCATTTCTCGTAACAGCATAAGCGAATCAGTTCCTGGAATCACATAATCAAGAAGCACACAATTAATTTGTTGACTCATAAGATGGCACTCAGCAGCAACTCCCGTTTCCGCTTCGAAAACCTCATATCGATCAACAAGCATTTCTCGAACGAAGATGCGGTCTACTTTGTCATCATCGATAAGTAAAATATTCATATAAGACCGAATTTACTATAATTTCATTCCTGAAGAGATTTTACTGGAAACTGAATTAAGATTTTAAACTCTTTCAGTAAGCTAATAAGCCTTACAAAATCCTCTCCGACCTCCGATTTTAACATATACCCAGCGATATTAAATTCGTAGGCTGCTATTTTATCTTTATCTTCATTGGATGTTGTCAGAACAAATACTATCGTGTCATGGAAGTCCTTATCAGCTCGAAGTTCCTTGAGAAATTCAATTCCATTCATCCGGGGCATATTGAGATCAAGCAAAATAAGAAACGGATAAGGAAGAAGTTTTGTCTTTCCCGTTCCTCGAAGCATTTCTAACGCTATGACCCCATCACTGGCAACATACACCGGATTAGCTACTCCACTCTCTTCAAGTGCCGTTTTAATACCAACCACATCTACAAGATCGTCATCAACAAGTAAGATATTAACATTTTTATATCTCATTCGGCGTCCTCTGGTTTATCTTTGGCCATGTAAAATGAAATTGAGCTCCTTCGCCTTCTGATGACTCCACCCATACCTCCCCCTTCTGTTCCTCGATTATCTTTTTTACAAGCGCAAGCCCCATTCCACTTCCCTCAACTTCATCTCGAGGTCGGAGGGTCTGAAACATTTGAAAAATTTTATCATGATATCGCGAAGATATTCCGGGACCATCATCACTCACAATAAACTCATAAAACTTCTCTTGCTCCAATGAAGTAACAATTATTTTTCCATCTAAACGGTTATGATGCTTCACTGCATTATTAATAAGATTTCTAAAAACTTGTTCAAGGGGGGTCTTATACGTATTGAAACATGGGAGTTCCTGCGCGCAGATAGAAAAGCCCGGGGGAGCAGATAAGAGTTCTACAATATCAACAATTAAAACATTACAATCAACTTTTTCTACTCGAGCTTGCATCTTCCCTACACGAGAATACGCTAGCAGATCATCGAGCAGCTTTTCCATTCTTTGTACTCTATTTTGAATGAGATCGAGATATTCTCGCTTTTCTGGCTCTAGTAGATGAGCCGTTTCTTTTGCAATGAGATGAGAAAGGTTATCAACTCCTCGAAGCGGCGCTTTAAGATCATGAGATGCTACGTAAACAAATTGATCAAGCTCCTTGTTGACAAGTTCAAGCTTTTTTACTTGCTCAGCAAGCCTTCGATCACGCTCCTCGATCTCACTGAGCATATGGTTAAAACCTGACACAAGCACTCCAAACTCATCTTCTGAGAGTTTTGGAGCACGAGCGTGATAAGTATTATTTGATCGGATCCGCTGTATTGTCTGAACTAAACTGTTAATTGGATTTGTAAGCGTTTTTTGAAACCACAGCGCTAAGAGAGAAGACGCCACAAGAGATGTTGCGCCAACTATGACCCCAAGAAGAATTCCATCATTTTGTCTCTTTTTCAAATCCTGAAGATCGGCATCGACATATATAGAGCCAACCTGATCTTTTCCCATAAAAATGTTTCGAACCAATACAAATCTATCTTCTTCAAAATACTCCACCTCCTTTTTTGGAACCAGTAGTGGGACAGAGAGCTTTTCACCTTCTCGAAGATATTCCGCAAAAAGTCCACCATCTTTATTTAGTAAGTACGCCACACGGATTGTAGGAGAAGCGCGAAGAGAGCCTATTATTTCTAAAGCATCGTTTCTGTCACCAAAAACAAGTGCTGAAATACTATTCATACTTACCACTTCAGCTAAAGCGCGAACTCTCAAACGTTTAGATTCTCGAAATGTTTGAGAGTCATAAATATTAAACGCCATAATCTGTGAAATAGATATAACCGTGGTCACTCCAATAATAATTAGCGTGAGCTTCCATCGAATAGAAAGCTTTTGAAACCATTGAAAGCGCATTCAATACTTCCTTAAACACTTGGCTTCATTCTCTTACTCGACGTGCAATACGAAGCAACTTGGAGCTTATATCCAAACGAGCATCAAGTGCCGCACGACGATTAATATCAAAAACCACTTTTTCATCTTCAATTAAAAGGCTGATCATCCCCCCCTGATCCAAGAAGTCTTGTGTTTCTCCAATCGTCAGAATACTGAAGCCCCCTAACTGTGAGAGAGTGCTTGCTTGAGGGTTGCCGTTTTTACTAAAAAACAAAACATCGCAATTTTTAATTTCATCCAACTTGGCTTCTTCGAAATACGCAAGTTCGATCTTTCTCCCTTGAACTATCTCTTGTTCAAGCGGTTTCAAAGCTCTTCCAAAACGATTTCGTCCTAGGATACAAAGATGAAATGTTGTCTCGTGATCTTGTGAATTTTTAGGGGGCCACTGAATAAAATTTAAGAAATTGTATAAGAGCGAGGCTTTAATCTGATATTCAAGAGATGGATAAAAATCTTGCGCTGTTTGTTGTCCAGAAACACCTTCCGGAATCCCCAACCATATCAGGAAATAGAGAGAAATCCCTAGATACCTACTTCTTCGAAACACTAGAACCGTCCTTGCAGTTTTGCGTAAGCGCCCTGCTCTACCTCGGTTGCTAACGAATCTCCCTGTTCAAAATGATGCTTATCAAACAAATTTTGTCCGATAACGGAAATTTCAACTTCATCCGTAATTTTATATCCCACTCGCAGATCGGCAACGATATAACTATCTACGTTAAATGCGGGAAGACTATCAACATAACGAACAGCAAAATCGCACTCCCAAGAGCTTCCAAGATCCAAAAGCGACTGAACACTAAATTGATTTTGTGGGTTATTACCTTCAACTCTATCAATACTTGTCGGATTATCTAAACTTGATTCATCAAGAGAGAGCTGCATCTGCAAATAGGTGTAGGCCGCTTCAAGACGCCAGAGGGGTAATGCTTGCCACGATACGGAGAATTCAGCTCCATACGTATCACCGTCAGACTTATTTCCTAAGGTAAAACCTTCTACTGATACAAGTTCATCATAGACATTGTAAAAAGTAGCAAAATCGAGATAGAGCTTCTCTGATAATTTTGAGCGGTACCCAAGTTCATAAGCGATCAGTGTTTCTGCATCGAGGTCAGAGTTCCCAGTAAAAACAAGATCCGGAGAAGCAACAATTCGAAAATCATCCTCTAATCGAGAAGGCACTCGAGCTGACCGCGAAATCGCTCCCCAAAATGAATTACTCTCATTCAGCAGCGAGGAAAAGCGTGCGGTAGGATAGATCTCAAAACCGGTGTAATCATTATAAGAGAGCTTTGTTCCTAAGGTGACAAAAAGCTTCTCTTTAATCACCTCAACAGTATCTTCAACAAAACCAGAAACAAGATGATCGCTCCTGCTGTCTGGCTCTAATGCCAGCATCTCTGAATTGCGAATGTCGTCACTCGTGTACCGATAGAGCATCCCGGTAACGACTTTTTGAGCAGGGGTTAGATAAAACAGATATTCAACGTTTGAGCCGATCGAATCTCGTCGTTCCCCCAAAAAAGAAAAATCTAGCTCGGTATGGTCCCAGTACATAAGCATTTGCAAACGAGAGTTGTCAGCAAGTGCCTTACTCCAATTAACCAGTAAATTTCCCCCCGTCGTTTCCTGATCAGGTTGAGTATCTGCATCCTTAAATCCCTGTTCCCCCTCGTAGGCATCACCTTGAAAGGTAAGAGAACTGCGATCTTCTAATTCACTGTCAAATCGAAATCCCCCCTGAGCAAATTGGGAACTATCGTCCGTATCCTCGTTTTTAATAAACCCATCATCTCGTTTTTGTCCCTTTCCATAAACTCGCAGATACGAATCAGATCCGGTTTTGACCCCATAACGAGCACCTCCAAACGCACGCTCTTCAGTTCCTCCACCAGCAGTATAAAGCCCCCCCTGAGTGTCTTTTGAATGTTTGGTAATTATGTTTATTACCCCATTTACCGCATTTGCTCCCCACAGCGTTCCTCCCGGGCCACGCACTACTTCAATGCGATCGACATCTTCAAGCATTACATCTTTACTCTCCCAGAGAACTCCTGAAAACAGTGGGTCATAAACACTTCTGCCATCAATCAGCACTAGTAACTTATTAGCAGTTCGGGAATTAAATCCTCGCGCTGAAACCGCCCACTTATTTGCATCAATGCGAGCCACTTGGACCCCCGGTACGAGCCGAAGCGCTTCGGGAATACTTGTTGCACCTGAACGATGAATCTGCTCCCCCGTCAGTACATATATCGCAGCAGCAGATCCCCACAGAGGCTCATCGGTTTTAGTAACGGAGGTAACTTTTCTTGTAAGGAGTTCTTCTATGCTCGTGTGAACAATATCGATTTCCAAAGACTCTTCTGCTTGCTGAGCAAAAGCAGTATTGAAAAAACAGTTTGTAATAATGAATACTATTACAGAGGTGAGTTTATACGTGTTTTTCCGCATATTCAGTAACGTTGTTTCTAACATAGTTTAATTTTTGCTGAACTAGGAAAAATGTATAAAATATTATCTCGCTGGAAGTGAGATCCTAAGAAAGCTGTTTGCTTACTACATAGGTCGAGAAACCACGGGCATGATTTAGATCATACGTTTCATCTTTCTTCCGTATTAGTTGGGTTAAGCTTGTATACTTGATGCTAAAAGCCCTGTGCACTTTTGATTTTATAAACCTACTATTTGGTATCCGATAATGAATATGTTCTTTCCAAAAGTGTGCTCATCGTTATTTTTTATCTACGTACTCTGCTTATTCTCTCCTCCACTCAAAGCAGAAAACAAATCTGAGACGGCGGAAACCGCAGAAGACCTGGTACGATCAACGATTGACCAGATCCGAACGGTTGTCCACGCAGAGAAAGATAAGAGAAGCGAGAGCTCTCTCGAGAAAAAGATTGAAGAGGTAATTTTTCCCGTATTTAACTTCCAGGAGATGGCTAAAAAAAGCGTTGGTCCTAGCTGGAATCAAGCAACAAAAGAGGAGCAACAAGAATTTGTCACTCTCTTTAGCACTCGTCTCTCTCAAACATACATCAATAAGATAAAAGATATTGAAAAGCACGAGGTCTCTTATCTAGGCGATACCGTTCTCAACGACAAGGCAGTTGTCCGCACGGTCGTTCTCAATGATAAGCAAGAAAAAATCTCTATCGACTATCGATTAAAACAGGAGCCTGGGGGATGGCGCGTGTATGATGTAATTATCGAAAATGTTGGATTAATAAGCACCCACCGCCACGAATTTGGAGAGATTATCCGAAAGAAGAACTTCTCGGGACTTCTTGAAGCACTGCGACAAAAAGGAGCAGAAGCCAACAAAATATTTACTGCTGCGCTTGTTAAACGTTAACGATTCTTAACAATTTGCGCTTTGTTTGGTTTCCATACAGATGGATTCGAGTCTCTTTAATTGTGGTTGGAGCTGATTGGTGATCGTTTCACTTATTGCCCACCAAGAATTATAGAGTTGCTGCTCGATAAGTTTTTTGCAGATCTCTGAAACTTTCTCAACTTCTTTATAAAACACTTCGCGTTTTCCCTGAACATTTGCAGGGAGTAATCCAAGGATTGAATCATACCAGGTAAGAAACGATCGCAGATCTTCCACTGCTCCCTGAAACGCTGTATTTGCTACCGCGGTATTTCCACCACGAAAAGCAGCGCTTACCTCATCAAATTCCTTAGTAACATGAGCAATACATTCAACAGAAAATTGAAGTCGGGTGCTTACATACTCCTCTTTTGTCCCCGTGGTAACTTCCAGTGTAGCATCTCCTTGAACACTCAGCGGCACACGCCAATCGGTATCCGAGAGCTCCTGTCCAGAGATTGAGAGTCCGGTAATGATTCGCTCGGGATCAATTCGCGCCTTCACAAGCTCGATAAGATCCGGCATCGTCTTAATTTGACCAATATCTTGAAAAGTTTGTTGATTATCAATACGTACCGTCATCATAGAGTTACTACCTATTTGCTCTTCGTTTCAAAGTTGTTGTTCAAAATAACACTCTTCATTGCAAACTCTTTCTGATCTTCTTCTTTCTTATTGCGATGCGCTCACAAAGAGTTCACCAAATTTTCTACTCCGCCGATGGAGTATTTCGTAGAGTCCTTTCATTTCTGATGCTAAAAGCAGCGGATCTTCTCCACGCATATTGCTTTTTTCAAGAATAAATACCCGAGTAAGTGCCCCAAGAACTGGATAGGAGAGCCCTAACTCCTCGAGAGATCTATCTATTTCCTCTAGGCCTTTATTGATTAGGCCTAGCTTCGCTGGCGGGCTCGAGCGATCGTGGATGAGCATCGTAAGATCATTTATCAACTTCACCCCCTCACCCGTAAGTCGAATCGCCTCTGTAAGACCTGATTGACAGGTATCAAGTATTGGCAATTTGGAGGTATTTGTTAGTTTGGGTTGAGAGGTTAAGGAGGGTTGAAGAGTCCCATTTTCTTCGTTGTCCTTTTTAGCAATCGCCCCAAATTCTTCCTTCCACAGCTGCCGGTAGGCAATCTTTGCTCTCTCTTCATCGCCAACACTTACTTTCTCGCTCTGATTGAGCTGCACAAAGTCAAGAAAATTATCTTTATCAAAAGCTGTTAGATAAATAGCTACTTCATTGGGATCCGCGATCGTGCGAGGAATCTTCAATGCCTGTTCACTTCCTTGCGAAATCTCAAGCCGCTTTTGTGTAAGAAAGGTGACAAGCTCAGGAGAGATCTGCTCATGACAGTCAGGCCTTGCACAAGGATAGTTAGGATTACACGGATTACAAGCAATCTGTGGTTGAATAACAATATTTCCCTCTCCATACGGCCCAGTTTCAAAACACAACGCTGAAGCAAGAAAGAGAGCTACAACCGGAGTGCCTACCGCCACCGCCAGATGCATCGGCCCGGTGTCTCCAGTAATAAGGAGATCGGCTCGTTCCAGTATCGCCGCTAATTGTCCGAGATCTGTTCGGCCTGCAACACTGTGCACCCGGGGATGATGGTAGAGACGCAAGATACTATCAATCAACGGCAACTCTTTTGGAGAACCGGTAAGGATCACACGAGCATTGAGTTTCGTTACCAGTTGCTCAAGCAAACTTGCAAACTTCTCTTTTGACCACTGTCGTTTTTCCTGACTGGCCCCTGCTTGCACGCAGATCAGTGGGCCACTCTGTTTATCTAGCCCAACACTTTTTAAAAATTCATCTGGGAAACTCTTTGCTTTCTGAGGCACGTTATAAATTAAGCGTTTCGGGTGATTCTTTACTCCCGCAGAACAACGCACAATATCTACAAGGTTAATTGAATTGTAGTCGCGGTTTGAGTGATAGACAAATGCTGCAAAGAGCACTGACCAGGGGTTTGAAATAAGTCGTTGACCTTGATCATCGGAGATCCAGCCCTGACTATTTTTAATGTTCAGTAACCGCAGTAGCACCGCCGTATAGGCAGAAGAAGAGATATTTAAGACGAGATCAAAGTTTTGTTTACGAAGATCACTGACCACCGTTTCAACCACCCGATAGGCATCAATAATCCCCTCACTCTCTCGCTCCATACAGCGAATCAGCATCGATAGGTCAATCTCATACACCTCATCAATGTCTGGAATCCCATAACAGATCTGCGCAAAGGTCTTATCTACAAGAACCGTAATCTTTGCTTGTGGATTCTCTCGTTTCAAGCCCACAATGGTAGGCGAAGCTTGAAGAAGATCTCCAAGACGAGTGATCGCGACGAGCAATATATTATTCGCCTTGTTGTCGTAATTTATTGACATGCGTTACCTGCATCTTAATATGATGAAGAAAAAGGAGTTTTAACTCGACATCGGAAAGCGAGCCTTTGCCGATTTGAATATCATCTACAAGCTCCTGAAGTTTTGTTTCCCCTCCTCGCTTATAAACAGTATCAAATCGGTTGCGAAGTTCGGGAAACTCAGCACTTGCGTTTAACACCGCTGGCCAAGGACTTTGTTGTTGCCGCTCTTTTAAGTATCGATACTTATCAGCATAGATATAGCCAAGAAGCGCTTGAAGCCGGCGTTCATAGGTGTGATCGGTTAGCGCTCGTTTTCTTCCAGCTTCTACTATCGCGGCTCTCTCCTCTGGTCGTTGAAGATAATAGTCAATTCGTTGATGAAGCTCTTCGGTACTAGAAAATGTTGCAACCTCTTTTCCGGGAACAAAAAGCTCTGGGAGTAACTCCCTATTATCAACAAGCTGAAACGCTCCTGCAGCTTGGAGTTCAAACGTTCTTGGGTTTACAAAATCACCAAATGGCTCAACCCCATCTCGTTCGGTGGAGGAGTGTAAGTTTAGGTTAATGGTAGAAGCGTTAAATATTTTTGTATATTCTTCGGGAGTAAGTCGGCGACCTTGCTCCTGAAGAAGTCTGTCAAATGGAGGAAACGTTGGCCACTCCGTTCCCCAAATCTTAAAATCTCTTTGAGCAAGCGTTGCAAATACATGCCGACGATTATTGTACCCCGCACCCACAAAAGAGACCTGAGAGCCCCAGCGTTTATTCTCTTCTGCTGTGAGTCGAGCTGGACGGTGAATTTCTGGATCGCACCCTACCGGTAAATAAATCGCTCGTCCCGCACCCGCCTGTTCAACAAGCTGAGGAAATTCTCCTTTTTGAATAAGAAACATATAGTCATAGTACCGTGCGAGATCCTTCCATCCAAGAAATCTTCGACAATCTTCAACAAACCACATCACGGTAATGATCCCTCGCTTGCGCATCTCTTCAAGCACTCTTCCCGTAAGTGGCGCTTGCGCGAGAGCAATCACGATATCGATTTTTTTCTCAATTACATTCTGCAAAACTAACTCAGAAAGCATCTCAACATACTGCCCTTGAACAAGATCCGTATTTCGCCTCTCTCTAAAATACCGCTCGATATTTGAAAATCCATCTCGAAAAGAACTGACATCAATTCCATGTACCCGTTGATTGAGATGTCCTAATGCTCGGGCAACATATCCCGCAATGGGCAGAGACCCGCCATACATCGGCCCAACCACTGCAATCGAGGGACGAAGTTCTCTCAATCCTCGCTCGCCCCAAAAAACGCGACGAAACTCAGCGATCGCTTCTAAAGCAACTGCTTTCGTCTGTGGGTGCTCAACAAACTCTCCATTCTGGAGCGTTTGATCACTTGCAAGGAGAGTAAAAAATTCCGCCGGGGTAGTACTAATTGTTTGAAGGGTCGATAATACAGCTCTGCAGTCGCGCACAGTAAGTAAAGTTTTTAAAGTGCCGATATTTGGCTCAAGCACGTGGAGTGGTTTTCTACTCAATTCAACAAGACTTTCTAGATGATAGCCACTTGCAAATCCAGCGACCACTAACGCATGAGCTTCTTTTACAAGCGGTGAAGCAAGCACTCGTTCTGCCCACACCTGCGCAGCTTGTCGTGGCTTCTCCGCATGATCAAGCGCAGTTCCACGAAAGAAAACCACCGGATCCCCGTTTGCTGAAGAAGTGATATGATATTCAGAAGAACTGTTAGGACATTGAGTAATCTTCTCAAAGAGGCTGGGGAACTTCCTTTGAATCACCTCCATATTGCGTTCAAATATTCCAGAAGAAGATGGAACCGATAAAACAGTTATATCGGTCCTCTGACCAAGGATCTCTTGAACTTCTTCTTTTGAACCTTGATAGCACTCGAGTGCATACCGGCTTGCTGCTTCTGCCTCTTCCACTCTCCCTGCTTCAAGGTGCTGCTTTGCTCGTGCAAGCGCCATGAGGTATTCGGTTTCTGAACCAGGCCAATTTTCATCAGCAATTTTTTCCCCCTCTGGACAAAGCAATCGCTCAATTTGAGAAAGAGTTACCTCAGTATCAGAAACCTTTTTTAACGAAACAATACTCGCCACAAGACCTGCGTCATAATCAGAAACACTAAAGGGCAAGGTAAGCTCCTCAAGAGCTTGAACACGAAATCCGCAAGCCTCCGCGGCATTGACAAAACATCCGGGTTCAAAACTTCTAATGGCGATACTATCTTCACACACCGTGTTTTGTGTCTTTCCAAGATAGATCTGCAAACGAAGTAACCCACCTACTTTGACAATACGATCAAGCTCGCGAAGATAGCTGGCGAAAACCGAAACCGGCATGCTACTTAACGCCGCAAACGAATAAACGAAATCAACTGAGGAGGAATTTACCGCTGAGAGATCCGTTCCATTACCAAGAATCAGTTCTACATTGGAGAGATCCTGAAGAAGGTCACGCGCTTGCTCCAATGCCTTCTGAGACACATCAATACCGATGACGCGATTAAAGATATTTGCAGAGGCGCGAAGAAGCCGGCCTACTCCACATCCAACTTCAAGCGCGACCTGGGTTTGTAGGGATTCTTTTGAAAGCCCTTTGAGGAGAATTTCAAGATCTCGTTTCCCCGATTCCCACATCAGCTGATCAGATTCTACCCCATCACTCATCCAGTAACGGTAATCATGATCAATACGCCGATCCCACTCCGAACGCATTCGAGTTTGAAGGTCGACGAGATTCTTTTTATCGTTTGGTTTTTCGATCATAAACGAGGAGTTTGTTACCTCTTCCATTGAGGGTTTTCCCGGTCCTTTAATGATGCAAAAAGCCCGACAATTGACGCAGGAATTTATAAGGGGGCAGGGAAAGGTGAGTAAGGGTGGGGGGTTGGAGGGGAGCGGCTATATTTGGAGCAGCAAAGTCACTATTATTCCCAGTTATTCATGAACGTGAACTTCCCCTACCCACTTATTTATATTCTTATTCAATCCTAAGCCTTATTCAAGACGGAGCAACCCTCCTGTCTTTGCGAGCGAAGCGCGGCAATCTCTTAAGAAAAGAAATTGGGAGATTGCCGCGCTTCGCTCGCAAAGACAGGAGGGGCGTTCCCTTTGTAAGAGGTTCAATGTTTTTTGTGAATAAGAAGAAGGGATCGATACCGACCTTAAAGCGAGATACTCAACCGCCGTGTATCCTCATCCGCGCTTTTTGTTTCTGCCTTGATTTGTGCTTGTGCCGCCTCGGTAGCTCGTTCGAGTGCGCCTTGGTCTCCGCAGATAATCTGGCGGTAGGCTTCTGCAATTGTTTCCAGAAGACGAATCACCCGACCTACTTTGTTTGCGTCTTTTTGTAGATTTGCTTCTGTTAGGTAGAACAACATAAAGTCATAGAGACGTTCTAATTCCCTGGCGATATTTCCACCTTTTTCGAAATCAAGCGTGTTGAGCAGCTCACCAACGATTGCCTGCCCCTTGCTGAGAAATCGGGAAAACTTTACGATATCTTTTTCTTCAAGCCCTGATTTTGCATGCTTTAAGAAATTGATACCTCCATCATACATCATCAACAACAAACGGCCGCGATCAATTGTTGAAACCTGGACAGATGTGTATTGTTTCGTAGCAACCTTATTCTGCATAAAACCTAAATCTATCGTTGTTTGTTTCTGTAGTACCGCTTACCGCCTAGTTAATCATCGTAAGGTTTTTGCCACTCCTTTAGGTGTTTTCACCGATAACGGAAGGGATTTTCCATTAGTTTATATAACTTAAAGAAAACTGCGCTAAGGCCTTTAACTATAAAGCTTTCTGGCTATCTATTATGCATTAAGGCCGGCAAGTATACCGGTAAGGGTTGCCTGAGTGCTCTGTAACTCGGCACTAAGAGCCTCAAGCCGAGAAAATTGGCCTTGAAGATTCTCTCGCAAGGCACGAGACGCTCTCTCTACTCTTTCTATCGCATCGCCGAGATTATTAATTTTATCGTTATTTGCATCAATCGCATTGTCAATAAAACCTTGTATCTTTGTAAACTGATAAATCGTCCCTGAAACACCGGCAACACTATCAGCAAAATCAACCAACACCTCTCCAACCCCAGCGCTGTCATCACCCATGGCGATCTGAAACGCCTCTTCATCAAAGGCCAAGGTGCCATCACGATTTGTTGAAAGCCCCATCTCCGAAAACGCTGTCACAGCACTACCGCTTGAAGCACTCGCTGCCGAAAGATTGGTGCGAAAATAAGAAAGAAAATCATCATCAACATCTGTCTTTGCAAGCGAACCAAAGCTGTTTGTTGCCCCAAGACCGTTTTCTTGCCGAGTGATTTCGTCGTGTTCGCTGATGTATTCAACAACATCATTGTAGGCCTCTACGATCTGGCTAATTTTCTCCTGAGTTCCGTCAGCATCATCTCCAACCGTGATCGTTGCCGTTCCAGCGCTCAGCAGCTGAAAGGTCATTCCTGGAATAACATCGCTAATGCTATTTGTGGCCCGGGTAATCGTCCCGTTAATCCCTGCAATAGTAAACGACGCATTGGTAGCTTGGGCAGAGTTATCATAGGCGATACTTCCACTGAGCCCACCAAAAGATACTGCTACAGTACCAAGATCTGTTCCCGCTTGTTGCCCGGTGAGAGCGATTTTGTAGCTTGGATTAGAGGAGGTTCCGACGTTTACTGCAGTAGCAACGATTTTTCCCGATGCATCACTATCATTATTGATCTTATCAACAACTTCTTGAACCGTAGTCGTTGCCCCTATTGAACTTGCTGTAATGGTTACCTGATTTGAGCCCGTGCCAACGAGGATCGTAATCTCCCCCGTTCCTGTAGCCGTTGCGTCAAACACACTACTTGTAGCAGTGTACGTAGCTGCACCATGATAAATAGAGCCTGTTGCCGTTCTTGCTAAGGCGGTGGAGGTGAGGGTCAGTGATGCATTTGAGGCGGTCGATCCTGCTACCGCTGTTGCCACGGTAGAGGAGGAACTTGTTGCTTTCTTAGTAACTCCCCCGCCGTTTGATGTACGAAACTGATCAACCAGATCATGGAGCGCGATGAGTTTGGTTCGTAATTCTTCGAGGGAGTCATTTTCCCCCTGAAGATATTCGATCTCCGATCGACGGCTTCTATTTACCGCCTCTCGTGCCTCAATGATGGCATCAATCAGACTTTGTGAATCGATACCGGAAGCAAGTCCGGAAAACTGCACCGTCGCCACTACAGAAACCTCCCTGTTATCTTTTACTGCCCGCCTCGCCATCCTTAGCAAAAGCGTTTTGTACTACTTGTCCGACTCCAGAACCTGTGTCGAGACTACTCCACTTTCAAAATACTACTTAAATAGCTCGATGCTGCTTGGAGTTTAGCAAAGAGCCGATCTAAACTGGTAAACTGTCTTCTCACTCCTTCTTCTCGGGTTCTTGCATTGCGTTCGACATTTGAGATTTTCTCTTCAAGTTTCGCTACGTGCGATTCATTTCCCTTGATCTGTTGGTCGATTTGCAATCCAAAACCTGCAAACTGATGAACTACTCCCTCAACCCCAGAAACTTTATCAGCAAGACTACTAATCACCTCATTGACGGCATTTGGATTTGCTTGAAATGCTTCTTCAAATTTTTTCTGATCAATAGCCAGCGTTCCATTGCGTTGGGTCGATACCCCAATTGCCGCAAGAGAGAGCTCTCCTCCTTTTGAGCGTGATTGAGAAATTGCAGAGCGAAGCGAGGAGAGTGCCTGATCATCTACTCCTGTTTTAGCAAGCGCGCCGTAAATATTGACCTGCTCCCCCTCTTCTTTAGAGCTTGTTACCTTATCCTCGGTATTAAGAAACGCAGCTAACTTGTTAAACGCAGAAACAAAACTTTCAAGTTTTCCAACCGATGCCTCTGCATCGTTCTGCACTGCGATCGAGGTTGTCCCTGTGCCAGTAAGTTGAATCGTTACCCCGGAGATAATATCACTTACCGTATTTGAAGCGCGTTCAATGGTTCCAGAAATTCCACTTATTTGAATCACCGCATTGGTTGCTTGATTCAGAGTCGTTCCTCCTAAAGCGGTAGGATCAAGAAGCGCCGCATTGGTGGGAGTAATCGCGATACTTCCTTTCTCTGTGCCAGCCTCACGTGAACTAAATGCAATTCTATAACTTGGGCTTGCTTCTGTGCCAACGTTTACCACGCTAGCACTGGCCTTTCCTCCTGCCTTTGAATTAAACTCACTTACCAATGAGTCTACGGTAGTAGACTCATCAACACTGACACTAAATGATGTTGCCGAGTCCCCTGTTCCAACAGAAAACTGAAGATCGCCAGCTTGACTTGGATCACTAATGACAAAATCATTCTTTGCAGAGTAACTTCTGTTAAAAGATCCCGTAGCGGAAGCGGCGAGAGAATTAACCGTAACGGTAAATGAGCCCTCCGCAGCACTCGTATCACTGATCGCCGTAGCTATCTTTGGATCAGCACTTACTGCTTTTTTCGCACCAGAAACTCCACCATTTGCCGAGCGTGAAGAATCCAGTGAAGAGGAGATATCTAAGAGAAAGGTACGCAGTTTTTCAAGTGAGGAGTTTTCAGATTTGAGGTTACTAACGTTTTTTCGGTGAATAACATTGACGAGGGTAAGTTGGTCAAACGTGGCTTTTGCAAGGGCAAGCCCATCGATACTGCTTCCAATCCCTGGAAAACTAAATTCGCCAGCCATAATCCTTGCTCTTTATAGGTGAATCTTAGATCTCCTATCGGCCGGATCTTCTTAAATCTTTATGAAAAAGCTCTTTGATTAAATTGAGGGATTACAAGATGTTAATTATGCGATTATAAGCCTTCTTTTTTGAAAAACACAGAGGGTTCACAGAGAGCACAGAGGAGGATAATTCAATATATTATTCCTCTGCGACCCTGTGAACCCTCTGCGTTAAAAAATAATTCCCTGTGAGCACAAGAATGCTCACATTTCAAAGATGTCCTTACCTAACCTACTATCCGTCTTTCCTTCTACTCGCCCTCTCCCTCGTCTCCCTCATTTCCATCAGTAGCTTCAGCATTGGGACTCTCATCTCCCTCGCTAACGTATGGATCGACTTCGGTATTGTTTGAGCTTTCGGCAAAGCATTCACAGGTGGCACCATCTGCGCCATCAGTAAAACTTACCATAACTTTTCCGGCATCACATGAACCGTTACAGTCGACAACTGCCTGTGCTTCTCCAGTCATAAACATCACTGAAGCAAAAGCAATTGCGAATACTAACCTTCTTAACATATTACCTCCTATACCTTCCCATTATTATATCAAATTACCTAAAACGTTCTCATAGCGAATCTTGTTCATAATCTCTCACAAACAACTCCTGCCTGAGATACACAAAACGCGGCGTCAGTGGTGGCAAATTCGCCGCATCGTTAAATGCGGTGTCATAGGCCCACGCTCTTGTCGGCGCAGCATAGTAACACCCAGTTGTTGCATTACAGCTGCTTCCCGGATTGACCCATACACCAGTTGAATGGCGTGGAGTATTGAGGCTTACAAATGAACCTCGATACGTAAAAGTGATTCCACCCCAATTCTCTTGAAAACGAGGATAGTTTTCGAGCCCACCGTTATATGCGCCTCCTTGCCCCGCCGCTCCTTCAACTCCTCCTGTTGAATCCGTTCCTGCAAGAAATGCCGCATTCACCGTAGTTGCAGTGGCATTTCTATTAGCCCAGTTCGGATTGTTTGCAGCACCGGTCTCTAGGGTAAAATTCCAATTGTTTGAAAGAATATTTACTGCATCACACATAATCGCAGCCGGTTTCTTGTTAACAGAATTATAGTGTCCTTTGACATACACAGCCTGATCGCTAATGACTGACATTCCTTTTACTGTGGGAGCTCCGGCGGCAGCAGATTTAAGTTCATCAGCATTTCGAATTCTTACACCGTAACTGTTTGGGGTTGTATAAGAGTTTGGTCCATCCACGGTAAAATGAAACACTAGACCACCTTCAGTGGTATCGTTTAGCTGTTTACCACCCATAATCGATGGGTTTGCAGCAAGACACTTAAGCAGTTCTTTCATGTCAACTTCTAACATCCGAATTACCTTTAACTCTCTCTGACTGTAGTATGTCCATTTGCTGAGGTTACTATTCCAATCTGATCCTACGGGGATATTTTTGAGTGCCGCAGGATGGGTATTACTTATACAGGTTGAGCAGGTACAGGTATGAAGCAGGTTCGTTGCTGCCGCATCGAGTGTGTTGTTTACCGTTCGCACTTCAACACCAGTAGAAGAGTGCGACGTATCTCGAGCATCACTCGAATTGAGCTTCAAGGCCAAGCGCAGATCTGCCTTATTAAAGTAAACATTTGCTGGAAGTGGATCGAGCGCCTCCGGTGGTGGCACAGTAAGTGGCTGAACATCAACTTGAATCATATTATTCCAGGGTGCCAGTGATGTTGGGGCCACCTTTACTCTTGTGGCACAACTTGGAACCAGAGTTCGTGCGGTAGTGGGATCCATGATATTTACCGGGTTACTATTACAGACATTTAAATTCTTTCTTCCCCGATAGAGATCTCCGGCGGTAGTGATCTGCCCCGTAATCAACATTCCTGGGCTTGAATTGTCTGTGTTCAAATAGAGATCTCCATTGGTATGAATTGGTCCATTGAGCGTCATACTTGGACCTGGGAGAATTTCAAGATCCTTGTTATAGAACGCCTGAAATTGAAAGAGTGGAACGAGTCGACTTTTAAAACGGAGTTCGAGTAAGGCGCTCGGTCGATCTTGGGTGTTGTAAGCAGTTGAATCTACCGTGTAGCGATACTCTTGAGCGTTTAAATTTTGAAACCTCTCTCCCGGAGGAATCGTTGTCATGATCGGATTACTTGGATCCTCGTTCATGTACGTTACGTCTCGATTCGGCTCAAAATTGTATGTTTTACATCGAAAGTCCAGTGTCCCTTGATTTGAAGCCTCACAAGGATCGGTTGATGAAGGGCTTACACCGGAGGGTCGATTGTAGCCAACAAAGATCTGCCGTATCTCTTCTGCTCGAATATTGAGCCCAGCTTCAGCTGTATAAAATCCACTCAAACTGTCTTTTGAGTACTTAGTCTGAGCAAGCTCAATATTACTGGTAACCAAATAAGCTCCCATCAATGACATCACCACAACAAGCATGAGCAGCACTGTAATGAGTGCAAATCCTCGTTCATAGTGTTTTCTTAAACTCATATATCCTCCTCAATTTGATAAAATGTTTCGCGGGAAGAACCGAGAGGTTAATGATCGAGTAATTGGAGTATTAAGAGCCTCATCTTGTCCCGTAAGAGTTACTTGGAGTGCTTTTATTCCGGTCCAGGTGTCTGTAACCAAAAGAGTGTCTTGAATGGTATTGTCAGGTTTGACTACTTGAATTTGAAAATTCGTAATCCCATAAATAATATTCATCGGATTGTTTTCATCATCATTTTCAACAAGCTGAAGCACCCAATCTCCAGCCACAAGTTGGTCGAGACGAAAATGCCATTCTTCAATAAGAAATACGGAAGAGGAAGTATTTGAGTACGAGTTGGCCCACGTCGTTCCATCCGATTCGATATAAAGCTGCGTTCCATCATCAACTTCATTCACGTAATTAAAAAACTCTCCTGCTTTCGTAACCTGATCAAAAATGTAAGCTCGTACCTCACCACCTTCAGTGGTACGATATGACTTCCATGAAGTGAAATTAAATTGATTCGAGCTATAGGTGCATCCAGAAACTGTTCCAGTAAGTGCAAAATATATCTGGTCAACACCCGTTCCAGCGACAATACTGGTGCACACCTTCAGTACTTCATCACGAAGGTTCCTTCGAAGCACTAATTCATCTGGAACGGTTCCACCTCCATCAATAATATCGACCGCGGGAAATGACGCAGAAAGGTTCTCTCCTGCTTCTCGAATGTTAACGCCGACGACATCCATCGCGCCGCGTAAATTCTGATTTAAACGTGTTCTGGAAAGATCGTTTTGAAAGATATTTCTATTTGAAAGCGTAGCGCCAACCGTAAGCCCTGTTAACAGGAGCCCGATTGATGCTGCCACAAGGAGCTCAAGTACTGTAAAGCCCTTCGCGGTAAAGCTTTTCGTAGTAAAGCTTTTAGCGGAGCTGTGTAAATACCGTTTCAACTGCATAGAGCTGCTTTCCTTTGTAATTTACCCGTACCAAAATGTGCCGGTTGTTCACGGTGCCGCAATACGTCATGTCTGAACAGTAGGCGGTGGTAACGGTAAAATCTTTTGAGCCAATGCTTACAGTTTCTGAAGTAGTAGCTCCAGCCGTAGGCATGGCAAGTGGATCGGTAAGACGAAGCTGATCGAGCACATACGAGGCTGCGTTCATTGCTTCAGACTTTGTCTGACTGGCGGTGTTAAATTTTGCAAAGCTAAGAAACACTGGGAGCATTCCTCCTAAGATCAAAAGAAAAATAAGCATTGCAATCATTACTTCAATCAGCGTAAAGCCTTTCTCTTTCTTCATGACGTCACCCTCACTGCTCCACCAAGAAAAACTTCAACACTTTTCGTCGCATAATCCGGGCCATAGAAATACAACGTCGGGCTACTGGTTGCTAAGCCTCGAGAGGTAAAGCAGATCTCCCAATTTGTATCAGGAATAGAGACCCCCTTAGGAAGATCCAGATGTAAGTTGACATCAAGTTGTGGGGAGGGATCATCACAGCTTAGTCCAAACTCTGCTACTAACTGTCGTGCGTTCGTCGGATAAACACGATAGGCGGTACTTGATGAAACAGCTCTCGCCCGAGCCTGTTTAAGAAACCCAGCAACTTCATTTGTAGCATTTTGAAGGGGGTTATCGAGCACTGCTAGATTAGTCGCACCGATCCCCATAAGAATGCCCATCATGCCTAACACAATGAGCATCTCTATAAGCGACGAGCCACGACTGCTTTTCACTAAAATAGGCCTTTTCATACACCTGTTACACGTATCCCAGGGATGAATGAGCAAAAACCATACCTAACCACTAAGAGATATAGGGTTTTTTGAAAGTCGAGCGTTATTAGCCCCTTAAAGAAGCGCTTTCTCGTAGTCAAAAAACGTCACTATCATAACTGTTCAAAATTCAGGTAGTAGGGGAATTTCTATGGGAAAATCTTGCAGACCAGAAATGTATTGCACGAAGTTAGTTTAAAATGCTCGGTTCGACCTGTCTTCAAGCTCGCTTATAAATGCTTTTAAGCGCATAACTCCCTTGCAAAAGTTCTCGTGGGGAGGAAGTAGGCTTATAACAAGATGACACTCTGGGAGGTCAAAGAAATAGCCGGGATGAACGAACACCCCTTTATCTTGAAGAAGATAAAGACTCAGCAGTTCATCGTTATGTTTTGAATCAAACCTTAAAATTGCATTCCAACCCCCCTCCGCAACAAGCACCTCAACAGTTCCTTCGTGTAACGTTTGTTCCAAGTATCTTCGATTCTCTAACACTCGATTTCGGATCTCACTTTGAATAAGTCCTCGTTTCGAAAACCACGAAAAAAGAGCATTTTGTGAAGGAGTGTTTACCGAAAGAAAGGTATCACAGATAACTTCGAGCTTTTCCTTTGCTCGCTCCTTAACCTCATCAGGACCGTTAACAACAATCCAGGAGAGCTTCATCTGTGGCATACAAAGGACTTTTGAAAGGCCACTAATCGTAAATGAAAGCACCTCCTCGTTTGGAATAAATAATCTGTTTTTTTCTTCATAAGCATAATCAACAAAAACCTCATCAATAATTATGGCTCCTTCGTTTTTTGAGGCATAATTCAAAAACTCTTTTTGTTCTGTTTTGCTTACATAGTTTCCAGTTGGATTATTTGGGTTCACAATCACAACAGCTTTTGCAGGGCTCTCAAACGCTCTTTGGGGAATCTCAATATGCCAAGTCTGAAAATAGGAAAGAAGGTATGTTTCTAGCCGAACATCACAGAGATCTGCAATGTATTCAAAAAGCGGATACCCTGGAGTAGGCACAAGAATCGTATCGCCTGGATCTGCCAGTAACCAAAAAAGATAACAATATGCCTCACTGGAACTTGCCACCAAGAAAATATCGTTTTCACTAACAACTCGACCCTTCTCTTGATAATACCCGACTACCGCTTCTCGAGCCTCCTGAAGTCCCTTACTTTCTGGATGATAAAAAACATTTTGCTCTTTTGCCAGTTCATTTACCAAGCCATTTTGCAAGCTAAGAAAATCGCACTGCGTTGGGTTTGATACAGTAAGATCGAAAAACTCTCC
Organism: uncultured Bdellovibrionales bacterium; assembly: GCA_964505555.1. GTDB lineage: Bacteria > Bdellovibrionota_C > UBA2361 > SZUA-149 > CAZDIO01 > CAZDIO01. The sequence continues at coordinate 4,175 of CAZDIO010000134.1, read as the reverse complement.
GCCAGATATCTGTCTTTTTTCTCGTTCGATCGAGAATTCATTTTTTTCCATTGACCAGCTCGTCCTCTTTGAAAACCGGCCCTCTGAATTCTTTAAAAACACTTTTAATATCTCCTCATTTAGGATAGCTATTGTGGCTGATAGATAGTTATCATTACTGCCTCGTATACAACAAACACCATGTTCAAACACGTTATTGGAACGCTCTTAGTATTTTCCCTCTCTCTTTTTCTTTGTGTTTACCGCATCGGTGATTTTTCTTTTGGTCGAGGAGATCAAACTACCCACTCTGTCGTGATTCAGGAGATGGTCCATTCCGGTAGCTGGTGGTCTCCTCAGCTAGAGGGGAACTTTTACTCCAATAAGCCCCCGTTTAAAATGTGGCTTGTTGCGCTTACCGTAAAATTGCTGGGAGAATCTAACTTTTCCTATCGAATTATTGATGGGCTCACCGGCATAGTATTAGCAATTACCCTCTATTGGTTTTCGGCAATTCTTTTTTCTTCATCGCTAGTAGGAATCTTCACTGCCCTCTCTCTCCTCAGCGCAAATATGCTTTACTTTGGACATGGGGTACGAAACGCGACCCAAGACAGTGTCATGCTCTTGCTCTTCACCCTAGGCATGATTCTTGGTTGGAGGTGTATTGAAAAGGCACTTGAAACAAATCGTCAACGTCTTTCTATCTATGCTCTTGCTTTAGGTATCACTATCGGCCTTGCGGTACTTACTAAAAATGTTGTTGGGTATCTTTCATTTGCAATTCTTGTCTTCTATCTTTTCTGCACGAAACAGTTTTTGCAAGTGTTTCGCAATGCTTGGAAAGAAATAGCCTTGGCAATAGGCACGAGTCTCATTATTCCCGCGTTGTATTTTGTCCCGCATTGTGTTCGCTCGGCCGGAGCGTGCCATAATTTTTTTATAAGTGAGGTATATAAACGTGCTGCCGTTGGTTACCATAACGTTAAAAATACCTGGTACTATTTTGAATGGCTTGGAGAACACCGCATTGCCGTGCCTCCTGAATTGCTCCTAGTCGGATTGATCTACTTTTTTATTCGCTATTACCGCACACGTGAGCGCCGAATACTTTTTTTTCTCGTCTGGGCAATTGCTCCCGTAATAGTTTTCACCATCGCTAAGTCAAAGATATTTTGGTATATCCTTCCCGCTCTTCCCGCGATGGCAGTTATTGCTGGAGTAACAATTGCTGATGCTATTTTTTACTGTCTCCGGGCGTTTCGCACTTATGTGCTTACCGAAAAAGTAGCTCCACTACGCGTAGCGACAATAAGTTTTTTCATTGTCGCTAGCATCGGAAGTCTTAGCTACTCCATACTTCAAATATCAAAGAGTGTTCTCGAACCATCGACACGAACCTTTAGCGATCGGCTGACCAATGCCTTACTTAAAGAGCATCAACAAGGAAAGCCAAAAGAAACCATTCTTCACTATGACACTCCTCGACTCTCTCGTGATGAGGATCTGTATTGGCAAATGCTCAACCAAACAGTGCTTACCGAGAAAAGCTCTGAAGAAACCTTAAAAAAAGAGGTTGCTCGTCATCGCTATCTTTTGAGCGATCTTTCACACTTTGAAACATTAGTAAAAATGCGCCCGGTTCTTGGCTATAGTTTTCTTCCAGCACGATACCAGCGGAGACGGTGGCTTTTAGTGTTAAATTACGCCGACGATCAAACCTTAGATCTTTTCACCCCTGCCACTCGACGTATTGATTTTGGCAATCCAGATCTTGATGCACTCTACGGGGAACAAAGTCGTGGGCCCATGCACGGGCGAACCATTATGATTTCAAAAGGAGGGAAAACAGGGGTCGTCATCTCCTGCGATCATGCCTGCTCCCTCTTTGGAACAGACGTTGACTTGGAGCTTGCTTCATTACTGCCCAGCGAGCGTGGCGCTCTTAATGTTAGCGTATTTATTAACGAGATAAAAGTTGCCACCATCGAATTTCCTCCAAAGAATTTTCATCGACGAAGTTTTTTTGTTCCGCCCCACGTGTGGCAATCACATCGAAACAACGTTACGTTTGTCTATGAACCTATCAATGGACCGATCATGGAGAATGAACAAGCAGTGCTGTTAGACGAAATGCAGATCTCTCTTCACCAAAGAGATACTCTAGAAACACCCTCTCACTAAATACTCATTGAATGTTGGCCCTGACCAAAAGATCGTATGGGGCATCTTGCCGCAGATCTCAATAAGGGTGGTCTGTGGTTTTCCTTTCTGCTCCTCCCAAAACGAAACTGCCTGGACCGGAGCAAATGCACGGGGAGGGCGGGAATCAAAATAAAAGAGATCTATCTTCCATAATACATAAGCTGCAGATACGAAGATTCCAAGCTTCATAACAAATCTAAATTTTTTTGAAAATTTCGGCAAACTACGTCCAAAAAAAATCGCCAGAGAAAGAGGAACAAAAAGCCAGTAACGAAGGTCGTGGCTCTGCGGAAGGATGGAAATGAGCATAACTGAACCAAGAAAGATCAGGCCGACCCAGATTGGCAAAAATCTCCAGTAAAAGCTCAGTAAAGCAATTGAGACTAATAATCCGACGGTCAAAACAAACCACCCTCCCATCCGGTGATGAGGGCTATTGGGAACTAACAGCGCAGCTTGATCGTGGGTCCAGAGATACTCTTCATTAGTATAAAACCGATTGAGCTCAAAAACAGAATGAACAAATCGAAGTGGTATCTTCTTTTCTCGAAGGTAAAACGGGATGTTCTCAGTACTTGTCGCTTTCTGTTTATAATTAGAAAATATGGCACTTAAAAAAGGAAACTCAACAGGGTACGTTGGATTACGATAGAGAGATAGATTTCTCATCGGCCATGCGCCAACAAGAGCAAATAAACAAAACAGATACAGCACGCACTGTGTTTTTGAAACTAAGCTCCTCTTAACATAAAAAATAAAACGCACGGCGATATATCCGGCAAAAAAAGCTGTAGTTGGCCATGCCTGCAACTTCGTAAGCATTGACAATGCTGCGCCAAGAACAAAAAGAAGATAAACCCTTTTTTCAAATCTCCCCTCAGAAACGCCTTCTTCTAATCTAAGATATGAAGCGATCATAATCGCTAGGCAGCTTGCAGAAAAAAGATCGACATACCCGGAGATAAAGTGGAAAGAAAATAGCGGAACTGCAAGACATGCCGTCAGAAACCATCTCCAAGAAAAATTCTCTCTAAAAAGATAAGAAAGGGCCATCAGTAAACTCAAAAACGCGATGGCGCTTGCTCCTTTCGAGGCCACAACGGCACCAGATATATACACAAGCGCCCCCTGAACAAGATGCGGAAGTGGTGGCCAGGCTTGATTAATCTCCTCAAGTTCACGCTCAGGAAGATAGGTGGTCAGTCCAAAACGAGCTAAGGCATCTGGGAGATGATACGTGAGATAGTCCCAATCAACTCGAAATTCTCCAAATGCCTTCACGCTAAGGAAGGAATAGATCGCAAACAATACGAGGGTATGAACGATAACAGCTATTCGAGTAAACGTTTTCATATCTACAGCAAACATTGCTGATTAAGTTTTCCTTTCCCTGAGATACAGTCTTCGGTATGCTGAAGCGATTTTGGAGATAGTCCTATCACAACAACCATTGGAGTGAAAATATGCGTAAACTACTTTATCTACTACTTGGACTTGGTTACCTAACCCCTCTTGCCAGTGCGACAACAACACTTCCTTCTGGTCTTTCGTTTGACGACCAAAAAGTTGGAACTGGAGACATTGCCGCAAGTGGGAAAAAAGTTAGTGTGCACTATACCGGTTGGCTCAACGAAAAAGGGTCAAAAGGAAAAAAATTTGATAGCTCTGTCGATCGAGGAGAGGCGTTTGATTTTCAACTCGGTGTTGGACAGGTCATCAAGGGTTGGGACGAGGGGGTCTCCGGCATGAAAGTCGGTGGAAAACGAACGTTAATGATCCCCGCAAAACTCGCTTACGGCACACAAGGTGCCGGTGCGGCGATTCCACCGAATGCAGATCTGATTTTTGAAGTTGAATTGCTGGGAGTACAATAAGAAACACGACTAGAGCAGTTTTGCTTTGAGAATTCGCCTCCCCTGTCGTGGGGGGGGGGGGGGGGGCGAAACCAAGAGGGTGTGAAAAAAATAGTATAGTGATGAGGGCCCGCCCAA
>CAZDIO010000133.1:0-32478 GCA_964505555.1 uncultured Bdellovibrionales bacterium | reverse complement strand
AAACCCGTGTGGTTGCGAGCCCAGCAAACAAATATCTATTTTTTATATGTTTTCTTTTTGCTTGCTTTTTCACCCCAACGACAGGAATGGAGCATTCATTTTGTTAAAAGCCTGTTCCTTTCAATGATCTCTTTAACTTTTTTCTCTCACCATCTTTAACATCGAAATAAATGCCTTACGCGCGGCACCTGCATCGGCAAGGGGAGTAAGAAAAGGGATTTTGAGCATTTTTTCTTCCCTTGCTTTTCGTAATAATAAGGTGAAATCATTTGAAGAGATACCGATCATTTGGATTTGAAACTCCAAGGGATCATAGTTACTAAAACCTCTTACATAGTCAACAAGTGCATCGTGATGATCCTCATTCATATGAGAGATGATTTGCTGTGAAACGTACGCTAAGGGATCTGATGGTGCCGCACTAAACTCGCTCCCTGAAACCCATGCAATATCACCAAAACCTCCTATCCAACGAATCTTCAGTGGTGCACCTTGCATAAATACAAAATTGTGTTCAAGTTCATATTTCTTCGATTGAGGAAAACGAAGCTCATAGGAACGGCAAACAGCTTTTTTCTCCTCTGCAGAGATAATCTTAAAATCAAGAAGTATCGTCCCACGCGCAGCAGCCTGCGCGTCTTGACTAAAATAAGAATCTTGTACCGTTAAGCTTGCATGAGAATCTACCATTAAATTTTTATAGTGCTCGGCAATAAGGGAGATAAAAATGCTAATTCTGCCCTCGGCATCAATGTCATACGGCACAACAGAACCGAAGGGATACCCTTGATGGGAGACAGAAAGAGTAGAAAGCACCCCATGGGATTGGGCGGAGATAAAATTTTTTACCTTTGAAGCTAACTTTAAAGATGACAATGACGTTCCTTTTTTCTTCTCATCACCACAAATAGTGTGTGATAATATCCATCGTAGCAACAACTAATATTTCATACCGTTTCCCTCGCGTTACTTTTTTTGAAAGATCTTACTCATAAATGAACATTTCAAACCTCCTCCGTATATTCTACGAACACCTCGACGAGCTCTATCAGCTTCGCTGCATCATGGCTCTCCTTGATTGGGACCAAAAAGTAACAATGCCTTCAGCAGGTGGAGAATCTCGTGCAAAACAGATGGAATCTTTGTCACGGATTATCCATCAACGAAAAACTGATCCGCGGTTTCTTGACACCGTCGATTTATTGGCCATTAACATAAGTGAACTTTCCGAGAACAACGCCATTAATGTCCGTGAAATAAAGCGCATCTCTGATCGAGCACGAAAACTTCCAGAGAAATTCGTTTCAGAACGTTCCCGGGTAACAAGCCTTTCCTATCAAGCATGGGTCGAAGCAAGACCAAAAAATGATTTCGAAACAATTACAAACCACCTCAATCGAGTGTTTGAATTGTGTCGGGAAGAAGCAGAGCTGGTTGGGTATCAGAGCACTCCCTATGATGCGCTCCTCGATGTCTATGAGCCAGGATCCACCCTTACTCAGATAAAACCATTACTGTTGCGATTGGGAGAAGGTTTGCAAGTAATTCTTCCAACACTTACAGAACACTTTAAACAGGTTCAACCCCCCTGTGGACACTATGGAGAAGCAGCGCAACGAAAACTTAATTGTCAAATTGCTCAAGCTTTAGGTTACAGCTTTGATCAGGGACGACTTGATGCCACTGCTCACCCTTTTCAAGAAACTTTAGGCCCAAATGATCAACGAATCACAACGCGTTTTAACTCAACAAATTATCTCTCCTCTCTCTTTACCACCCTTCATGAAGTAGGGCATGCTCTCTATGAAGGTGGGCTACCAAAACAGCACACAGGCACGCCACTTGGGAAACCGATCTCCCTGTCAATTCACGAATCACAATCCCGCCTTTGGGAGAATATGATGGGTAGAAGTAAGGAGTTTTGTATCTATCTTTACTCCCTCTTAAAAGAAATATTTCCGGAAGAATACTCTCACACAAACCCGAGTAAGCTTTGGATGCAAGTAAACAAAGTTTACCCATCTTTGATTCGAGTTGAAGCTGATGAGGTTTCATACTCGCTGCACATCATTATTCGCATGCTTCTTGAAGAGGAGATAATAAACCACAAACTCTCAGTGTCAGAACTTCCTGAGAGATGGAACGCACTTTATAAAACCTACTTGGGGGTATCTCCTGAAAATAACCAAAATGGCGTGATGCAAGATGTTCATTGGTTTACGGGATCAGTGGGCTATTTCCCAACCTATGCCTTAGGAAACCTCTATGCCGCAGCAATGTATAAACAGCTACAAAAGGATCTTCCCGCATGGGGAGAAAACTTAGAGCGGGGCAAGATGCAAGAAATTACAGAATGGCTTCGAATCAATGTTCATCAACACGGCATGAAGTATCGTGGTGATGAACTTATTATACAGATTACAAATGAACCTCTTTCAGAGAAACCGTTTCTTACCTATCTTCGAGAAAAATTCTCATTTTCCTCAGAGATAGTAACGACGAACTCCTAACCCTACCTTGAATTTCTTACATTCAATATCAATCAAACTATCGCCCTTTCGACCTATGTAAATTAAAAACAACAATAAAAGGTTTTACTTCAAGACTTGTTGTGTTACTTGATTTTTAAAAGCGCCATTAATTTTTTTATTGATACCCTTTTGCAATTACAAATCTAGATCGGGAGAGCTCTTTGGAACTAGCAAAATCATTTTGGCGGATACTTGGTGTTACAGAAAAGGAGGAGCAACGTTGGATTATCGCAAGCAACAGACTTCCTTTTCAGTATAATCCAAACACTGACACACTCGATCGTAGCTCCGGAGGGTTAATTACTGCGATCAGTGGCATTCACTCCTCGAATGAAATTATCTGGATCGGAGGTGCTCCAGATGGAATGGAGAAATTAACTCAAAAAAACCTTCTTCCTTCACTGGAAAAAATGCGCTTTCAGCCTATTTTTATCGATTCGGAGCGATATTCTCGTTATTATAACGGCATGTGCAATAATGCCCTATGGCCCCTCCTTCATTATGAAAGTAACCTCGTGTCGTTTCAGAAAGAAGATTGGCTCGCCTACTGTGAAGTAAACGAAATGTTTGCAAACGAGATTTTAAAAACAGCTAAACCTGGAGATCTTGTTTGGATTCATGATTTCCATCTATTTCTTGTAGGTCAACAAATTAAGGCACTCAATCAAGATCTTAAAGTTGGACTATTTCTCCATACTCCATTTCCAAGCGCTGAAATATTTCGACAACTTCCGATGCGCAAGGAAATTCTTCAAGCATTAACAGCGTGCGATCTCGTTGGATTTCATGATTATTCATATCTTCGTCATTTCACCAGTGCGGTACAACAAGTTTTAGGTCTTCAACCGAACCTTTTATCTATTAACAATAATGGCCATGTAGTTTCACTTGGTGTATTTCCAGTCAGTATTGACACCCCGGCGATGATCAATGCTGCTTCGACGTCGGAAGTTACTCAAGCGGTCGATAAATTTTGGAGAGAAACTTCATCTGAGCAAATTATTCTCGGCGTGGATCGTCTTGATTATATTAAAGGACTAAAACTCAAGCTTCGAACATTTCAAGAATTACTTCAAACCACTCCGGAGTTAATTGGGAAAGTTTGTCTTCTCCAAATTGCAGTGCCCACTCGCACTGAAGTTCCAGGATATATTGAGTTTCGCAAAGAAGTTGAACAACTTGTAGGTGAAATAAATGGAGCCTATAGTAAACCAAATTTTATTCCGGTTCATTATATCTTTGGAGCTGTTAGCGCTCTTGAACTGCTCGCCCTCTATCGTTTAGCAGATGTTCTACTTGTTTCCAGTCGAAGAGATGGAATGAACCTTGTCGCACTTGAGTATATTGCGGCCCAAGACCAATCTGATCCTGGAGTCGTTGTTTTGAGTGAATTTACGGGGGCCGTTTCCACTTTAAGTCACAGCATTCCGATAAATCCTTGGGATGTTGAAGGGAGTGCAAAAAAACTTAAGTTCGCATTAAACATGGATATTGCAGAGCGGACGAAGAGACATCACGCAATGATTCATTATCTAGAAAATTACACCGCTACCGACTGGGCACAATCTTTTGTCCGCGCACTTGAACGTGGTGCCATCAAAATCTCTGATGATAAGGTCGAACCTTTATATACTACCAATGATTTTAACAGCTTATTGAATCGAGTATTTCAGGCTCAAGCAAAAAAGAGCGCATTGATATTCCTTGATAACGATGGCACCTTAATGCCTTTTGTTGACACACCATCCGATTCCTTTCTCGACCCTGCTGTTAAGAAAACTCTTATTCGTTTAGGAGCGAACCCTTTCCTGAGAGTAGTTCTTCTTAGTGGTAGAAATAAAGAGTTTTTGCAGCGAGAATTCGGAGAAATTAATCTTGAACTTGCAGCAGAACATGGCGCTTTTTTCTTTGATCACTCAAAACAAGATTGGACAACTCTAGTACAAAACGCTCCCGGGGAGTGGCTTACCTTAGTACGTCAAGTAATGGAGGACTATACCGTTAGAGTGCCCGATAGTTTCGTTGAAGAAAAGCAGTTTAGTTTAGTTTGGCATTATCGTCGCTCTCCCCATGAATTTAGCGATTATCAGGCTTTTCGTTTGAAACAAGATTTGGATCAAGTTCTCGCCAATTATCCTGCAAGTGTGTTATTTGGAAACAAGGCTGTGGAAGTTCGTTCGTTGGAGGCAAGCAAGAGAGCGTTTGTTCATTGGTATCTTCAAAACAATGCGAATTTCGTGTCAGAGAACGTTATTTTAGGGGTCGGTGATGATGCCACCGATGAGGAGATGTTTCAAGCGATCTCGGCCCAGGGTGGAATCTCTATAAAAGTTGGAACAGAATCAACTTTGGCAAATTTTCGCATAGTATCTCAAGATCGCGTTCCTCTGTTTTTGGAGACACTTGACTCAACAACACTAATACTCAATAGCAATACTACTCCTTAATATTAAAAATGCTCAGATCTGATTTAGTCACTCTTCATGAGCCTTTGCAACTAGAAGGTGCGATGTGTATCCTTACGGATTGATCGGTAACTGTCTTGCTTCAGCCTTAGTAAGTAACCTTGGTTCAATTGACTGGTTATGTCTTCCTCGACCAGACAGTGCTCCGGTATTTGGAAGGCTTTTAGATAAAAATGGAGGTTCATTTTCTGTTGAAGCTGAAGGAGTTGTTCGCAGCGAGCAAAATTATATTCCTAACACTAATATTCTGATTACGCGGATATATTTACGCGACAATAGCATCTTTCAAATCACTGATTTCTCTCCTCGCTTCGAGCAGTTTGGGCGCATGTTTCAACCACTTTCTCTCCACAGGATTATAGAACCGGTACAAGGAAATTCTTTGATTACCGTTCGATGCAATCCAATAAGTGGGTGGGACAAACATCCGGTTCCTTTTATACGAGGCAATAGTCACCTTCGCTATGATATCCGAGGAGAATATCTTCGTGTTTTAACAAATATGCCTCTTACCCATCTTACGGAAGAAACCACCTTCTCTCTTTTAGAACCAGTTTATTTTGGACTGACTTGGAATACAGGTCTTGAAGATGATCTTATTAAAGTAACACATGATTTTTTGGAACGAACCATTCGTTACTGGCGTTTATGGGTAAAGCATTGCTCGATTCCTACCTTATTTCAAAAAGAGACTATTCGCTCTGCGCTTGCATTGAAATTGCATTGTTATAATGATACTGGCGCAATCTTTGCTGCACTCTCCACAAGCCTCCCTGAGCAATGGGCTGATTCTCGGAATTGGGACTATCGATATTCCTGGCTTCGTGATGCGTACTTTGTACTCTCGGCATTTCATCAACTTGGACAGTTTGAAGAAATGGAACAATTTGTCACATTTTTGTTAAACATTGTGAATCGAGATTGTGAAACCATTGGGCGTCTTGCTCCAGTTTATAAACTAGATTTCACACTCCCGCTTCCCGAACTGGAACATTCTCACTGGGAAGGTTATGAAAATTCACGCCCCGTTCGTTCGGGGAATCAAGCTGCGGAACACATTCAAAACGATGTCTATGGAGAAATGGTTCTTGCACTCTCTCCAATTTTTCTTGATGAAAGATTTTACCATATGAGAAGTAAGGAATGTGAATATTTGCTTTTTCGTCTCGGCCAATTTTGCATGAAAAGTGTATCTCAGCCTGATGCAGGTCCTTGGGAGTTTAGAAGTGGGTGGAGAGAGCATTCGTTTTCAAATCTTATGTGTTGGGCTGGCTTACGACAGTTAATTGAAGTGCATCGCCGAGGATATATTCAACAATTCGATATCGCCACTCTTGCTCAGAGCAAAAAAAATGCAGAAATGACTCTTCGTAGCGCCGTAATTGATGGCTCACTTCGAAATGGTCCTCAGGATCCGAGTGTTGATGCAGCGCTTGCTCTCTTACCGCTTGTTCGCTACGAAGACGTTACTCTTTCAATAAATACAATTGAGGCCATACTCAAAGAACTTCCTTTTAACAAACACCCTTCTTTCTTTTATCGCTACAAACGAAAGGACGACTTTGGACAACCAGCTTCCTCGTTTATTGTCTGTTCTTTCTGGCTCGCAGAAGCGCTCGCAAGACTTGGGAGAGTGGAACAAGCACAGCACATTTTTACTGATGTCTTGAAATCACAAAATCACTTAGGACTACTCTCTGAACATTACGACCCGGCACATCAGGTACAATTAGGGAATTTCCCTCAAGCCTACGCACACGTTGGGCTAATTAATGCTGCTTTCGCAGTAAGTCCTCCATGGCATCAGGTTCTTTAATGGAACAGCTCTAAATTCGCTCTTTTTCAAAGAATAAGCTCTTGTCAACTTTGGTAAAAAACTCTTGATAAAACACCGTGTCTTCAATCTGCTCAGCTGAAATAGGGCTTCCGAAATTATCCTGCGTCTTTGTTTGAAACACTAAACGAACTCGAGTTTCTCTTCCGATTTCTGTAACGTTTGCTGAAGCATCAATAACTGCATTTTTCTTATAGCGAGCAGCAGCGCCATCAAAGAGTCTTGCAAAGAAAGCCTGTCGTTGATCCTCAACATCGATCTCCTTGGTGGCGGAGATAAATCCAAGTTCCTTATCTGCATTCTTAATAATATATCCCTCATCCTGAAGAGCATTAAGCACGGCCTTCATCACCATTTTGACATCCTGCTGCGGATAGGTTCGGGTTTGCATCTCTCTCATTTGCAATTGAGTTTTTGGAGGCGTTACCCTTCTTGGCACACACGACCCAAAAACCAGGAGGGATACAATCAAAAAATACTTAGAAACAATGCTTTTCATTACTGCGCCGCCTCAGAAGCTGCTTGAATGGTAGGTAAAGTCCTTAACTTTTTGAGCGCGATCAAACTTAATTACTACCGTAAGAGTTCTTTGCGAAGAGGCTGATGCTCCAGCTTTACGTGAATAGTTACCACCGAGTCCTCCAAGAATGAGGGCGCTGCCCGGTGTGCCACCTCCACCCCCTGCTCCAGCTACCCCACCAGCATCAGAAGAATAAGAGGCTTCCGTTGCAATCTTATCATAGATCCAACTTTCATCCCCTACTCCATCCTTACTGACAATGTTTGGAGAACCAAGAGCCTCAGCAACTTCTGCCTGAGCCATCCCTCGATAAATTCTGGCCTGCACCACTCCTAAAGTAAATTCGCGATCTTTAGTCGAGTGTAATGATTGCTGATGCTGTGCCGCACTCATACAACCAAAAGCTGATAGGGCTAACAAAACCACCACAACGCGTCGACTACAAGAACTCTTCATATGCACCCTCTTCGTATAATTTCAATACACGCTATGTAATCCCATGCTCCAGCTACCTGTCAAGTCCGAGACCATTCCCTGCACACGGAAATAGGGGGCTATAGAAAACATCTGTAAAATCACCTTTTTCTCTGCTTCTCTGTGGCTTTATAAGCCTTAATTTAATGGTCATGGGCGACAAGTAACTTTTGATCTTCGATAAAAGATTTTATCGCTTTTGCCGCAACCTCTGCTCCGAGTTTATTTGGGTGAGTTCCATCGCCAGTGGTATAAAGGGCTCTGGGTGTATCGGTTTCTGAGCGAAAACCTTTCTTCAACCTCATCTGATAATCTTCTTGAAATAACTTAGAAAGTCTCACGGTAGGAATACTAAATCTTTCCGCATACTCTTCAATAAGCAGCCGTTGATTATTTTCGGGAATGGTAAAATGTCTCTCGTCACTAATTTTTGTTTCAGAAAACCATGGCCATATAGCAATCATTGCTCGGAAGTTATTTTCGCGAGCTAATTCAGAAAACATCGAGATACCTTTCTCTACATTATTGCCCCCAATGGCTTTCTTGTTTCGCTCGAAATGATCCTCGGGAAAGATCTCGTCTTTAAAACCAAAGAGATTCCATCGTAATGCCAGGAGACGAAAAAGTGCGGATCGAAGAAAAAGAGTATTAAGTAACTCTACTCTTTCAAAATGCACTCTTGAGAATATATTACTGTTTGTATCTACATAATCATTATCAACAAAAATTAAATTTACGAGGTCAGGCGAGAAGGATACACCTTTTGTTTTCAATAGTTCCATCTCTGCAAGTGTGCAATATCCTCCAACACCAAAATTAAGTACCTCTGTTTTTGTACCTCGATAGAAACGCTCCAACCTTCGAGGTATAGTCCAATCAATCTTCGGAATCCCATGCCCGGCAACCACTGAATCGCCAAGAATGAGAATCCTTTTTTCCTCTACGGGCTTGTGAATTTCTCGTTCTAAATCTCTCTGACCATGCGCGTTAATATAAGGGAAGCTTTCATGATAGTTTGGGGACGCACTACGAAAGTTTTTCTTAAGCTCGTATCCAAGGAGTGGATTTTTAGAAATTTCAAACGCACTGGTAGATTCACGAACATTCAGACGATAAACTCGTGGGGCAAGTTGAAGCACACGTACGGTGATTTCTGCGACACAAAGTGTCGTTACCAGAGAACAAATCGCCAGCAATGGCGAAACTATCCAAGAGAAGAATTTTTTCCAAGATGCTTGCAAAAAGACTTGATCTGTTTCCACTTCCTCCTGCTTTCCTTTGTCTTCCCTGCGAACCCTCTGAGTTAAATAATTTAATCGGTTATTGCAAAGTAATTAATATCCAAGAAAATCGTTTACTTCTTACCCTGATTTCGATATGAGCGGAAGTGGAGTAACTTTCATGAATGATTCCATTATTAACTTAGAGGCCGCTCTTGCACGACTTGACGGCGATCGTTCGCTCTATGACGAACTTGTGGGACTGTATCTCGAAGATACCCCCCTGCAACTTGCAGAACTTTCTCAAGCAACCAAAGAAAACAATCAAGAGGCAACAAAACGACACGCACACTCCATTAAAAGCGCTTCTGCTACCATCGGGGCAGAAGTTATGGCAAAAAAAGCTGCGGTCATTGAGTTTGCCGCAACGGTAAATAACGAAGAAATAGGGGGGAAAGAAAAACGAGAGGAAGCGGATCTCTACTTCCTTGTAAACGATCTCTCTTCTGAATTCACAAAACTAAAGACAGTTCTAGAAAACACAAGAAAACATTAAACTATCGAGCCTCCGTTTCTGCATCCTGTTCACTAAGCAGTCCTAATTTTTTTAACTCAGTAGTGAGCGCCGTATTCGTAATTGGCTTCACCAGGTAAGATTCACATCCTTGCCCAAACGCATGCACAACACTTTCATCAGCTCCCAAGGCTGAGACCATGATTACCTTTACCGCTTGCGAAATCGGGATACCACGCTCTTTTTCTAAAAAACGAATTGAATTCAACAGTTCTAAACCATCAATCCGCGGCATGATAATATCAAGACAGATAAGTTGATAATTTTCTCCCCTTTGCATTGCTTCAATAAATTTTCGAAGTCCTTCTTGGCCATTCTTCGCAACATCACACTTACAGTGAGGGGAAAGAAATTTTTCCAAAAGAAGACGACTCTGATTGTTATCGTCAACGACTAAACACCGAAACATCTCTTCTACTCCTCAGTTTCGCATTGAATTTACGTATTTTAACACTAACGAATACTTCATACTGACACCCTTACCACTCTCCATAATTTTAAATGTGTTAAAAGAACCCTCTCTTTGCTACACTATTACCATACACTTTGAGCATTTAAATTCACGAATTTTTATTGTCATCACTATAAATTACGGTGTAGCACTTAGTCCCTTATGGCTATATCAGTTTTAACCGACAAACAGAAATATAGTGAGGCTTTTGAAAAAGCGATCCTTTGTTGGACCGAGCTCCTTGGTCATTCCTCTGTAAATCGAGATCCTTCTACCTTATTACGCTATGGAACCAGCTGTGAGCCTACAAGCTGCGAAGCTCTTGCCGTTCTCTTTCCCGAAAATGTTTCACAAGTACAAGAAATCGTTCGCATCGCTGGTAAATTTTCTATTCCTCTTTATCCCATTAGTCGGGGAAAAAACTGGGGCTATGGTTCTGCTTGTCCAGCGTCTGCGGCAAATGTCATTGTCGATTTGAGGAACTTAAATCGAATCATCGAAGTCAACGAGGAACTTGCCTATTGCGTAATCGAACCTGGAGTTACTCAAGATCAGTTACATCGCTTCCTCGAAGACAACAATGTTCAATTAATGTTCGATGCCACAGGGGCAATGCCCGATACCAGCATTGTCGGCAATCTCGTTGAACGTGGATTTGGTCAATCAGCTTATGGAGATCGTTTTTTAAACTGCTCCTCGCTTGAGGTGGTTCTCAGTGATGGCTCATTACTCCGCACTGGATTTGGTCATTTCCCTGAAGCAAAAGCTGCGTCTCTTTATAGGTGGGGAATAGGACCCTCTCTTGATGGACTTTTTACTCAAGCCAACTTTGGTATCGTCACGAGGGTCGCTCTCTGGCTCCTCCCAAAAGCAGAAACCGGAGGGGTATTTTTTATTCGCCTCGATAATGATCAAGAACTAACAAAAGCGATAAGCCGCTTACGCTCACTAAAACTACGTGGGGTATTAAAAAACGCACTTCATATCGCCAATGACATTCGTGTTCTCTCTGTTTTTGAACAGTACCCTTATCAAGCAATGAACAAGCAAACGCCACTCGATCCTTCTCTTCAGCTCAAACTTTGTAAAAAGTGGAACATTGCACCTTGGAATGCGATTGGTGGAATCTACGGAACGAAAGCAGACGTTCAATACACGCTCAAAGAACTTCGATCCAGTCTCCGAGGAATCTCTCGAGTGTGGTTTGTCTCTGAGTCATTTTCAAAAATACTTTTACGCTTTCAACCACTCTCTAAGCTACTGACGGGAAGTGATTTTAAAAATTTAGCTGGAATCTGCGGGCTTATGCGCGGAAAACCTTCTGTTGCTCCTACAAAAGCAACCTATTGGCGAAAAAAGTACCTTCCACCGGAAGACAATTATAACCCGGCACGAGATCAATGTGGAATTATTTGGTGCTCTCCAGTAATTCCCATGACCGGAACAGACATCTCTGCCTTTACGGCAATGACCGATAAGATTTTAAAACGGTTTTCATTTGAAACAAATATTGCCATTACTTTAATTAATGAGCGCGCTTGTTGCTGTACGGTAGGGATTTACTATGACAAGGAGATTCCAGAAGAAAATTCTCGTGCTTACGCTTGTTACTCTACCATGCTTGAAACCTATTTCCATCATGGCTATATCCCCTATCGGTTTGGCTCTTCTACAGAGATCGCCAAAAACACTCTCTTTAATACGGAAGATACGTTCTGGAAGACCTGCCATCTGATTAAAAATGCACTTGATCCCAAGCACATCCTTGCTCCTGGTCGCTACGGTATCCCCTAAAGAAGGAATCACTCAGTGGATGAAAAACATGTGGCCTTTATTGATGGGCGACTTTTATCGTTTTTGAGCCCTCAATGATCTCTTCAATCAGTTTTTGGAAAATACTTTCTGATTGATAGACCTGGAGATCGGTAGATAATACCTGTGCCTTCAGAGTAAAAATATTCTCATTCAAAAGGCGGGTAAGCGCCTGACGAAAACTCCGAACTTCAAGCGTATCAGCTCGGAGCAAAATTCCCCCTCCATACCGATCGACATAGGTCATAGAAAGGAGCTGATCCATATTAGCTGGAATACCGAGAACAGGCTTTCCACTACGAAGCGCCTGATACGCTGCAGGACTTCCACCATTACAGATCACCACATCTGCAATCTTCGCTGCCTCGTCACCATTAAGAAAATCAGCAACATAAAAGTTTTTTGGAAAGGCTCCCTGCCCCAACCTTCCTGCTGTCGAACAAATGACCTCAATTGGTAACTCCTTGAGGACTGAAACTATTTTTGGCAGAACACTGAGATCGCCAGAAGAACCCAGAGAGAGATAAATTTTTGGCACCATCGGGTTTAATTCTTTCCACCACAGCGGAGAAGGAGAATGTGGGAAATAGGATATCGGCCCAAGATAGCGATGATAAGAAGGAAGATTACTCGTCGGAACAAGAGAAGGAATGTCTGCATAGAGAGTGTAATCTCCCGCTGTAAAACCGTGAAAATAGCTTTCAAAGGGCGAGAGTCCATGCTTCATACGCACTTCGTTGAGTCCACGAAGTTGCTGTGAAAGAATTTTTGGAAGAATTGCATTGTAGAGTTTTCTCCCAAGCTTTCCACGCCATTTTTCCTCTTGAGTGGTAAACCCGAGTTTACTAAATATTGGAAAGGATGGAATTGGCATCTCGCGATACATCCGAAAAGGGCTCCAATATGCATTTGTTATTGCGACGTATGGAACTTTTGCAATAGCCGCGCTTACCGCAAGAGAGATGCGAAAATCTCCAATAACGATATCAGGTTTTACGCGCGCAAGCAGTTGACAATCTTCATGAACGTACTCTGCAAGTGTTTGTTCATCATAAAGAACCTTCCCTTCCTTGAGGATTTGGTGGAATTTTTGTGGCGAATGGGAATGAATTTTATGAAAAAAAAGGGCCTCTTTCTGCAGTTGAAAGAGCTCCAAACCGAACGTCTCCGCACAGGCAAAATGAATCTCGTATACAGTTCGATCAAGAGATCGCTGGAGGCTCCAAGGACGGGTCACATGAGCAAAGGTTACTGCCTCACCTATAAAAAGAAGTTTCGCCTTCATATTGTACCTTCACCTTTAATGCCATCATCCTTAATTTATTATTCTCTACTTCATTTTTTTTAAAATCTGAAGAAAAACAGATCCCCTCTCTCAATCACCAGTCCCAAACTCAACTTCAAGTACGTATTTGCCCCAATGGCTCGTTAGGACAAAAGAGGTTGACATTCCTTCCGTAATACGATCTACATCTGTTTTAGAATATTCATTTACTGTTGGTAACTACGATGAAACATCTTCCCGTGTGTGCGCGTAATATTCCCACATTATTCTTGGTTTTTCTTACGGCTTTTTTTGGAAAACATCTCCCCTTAATACTTGCACCAGAGAGTGCTCAAGCTCAGTCAACAACTTCCCAAGTTGAATCTAACAACCTTGAAACACTGAATACAAAAAGTGATCTACCAGAAGATCTTACCGAAGTTGGACTAGAAGAACTATTAAATTTTGATATCGTCGTTACCTCAGCATCAAAACGCGAACAACGCTTGGGGGATGTATCCTCTGCTATCTTCGTCATCTCTCAGGAAGACATCCGAAGATCTGGAGCAACGCACGTTGCTGAACTTTTGCGGATGGTCCCAGGTATTACCGTTGGGAGAACCAATTCAAATCAATGGGCCATAAGTTCTCGTGGCTTTACGCAACGGTTTGCCAATAAACTTCTGGTACTGATTGATGGAAAACGTATATTCAATCCGATCACCAACGGTGTATTCTGGGAAACCCATGAGATTGTTTTAGAAGATATCGAACGGATCGAAGTCATTCGTGGTCCCGGAGCAGCGCTGTGGGGTGCTAATGCCACAAATGGCGTAATCAATATCATTACAAAAAATGCAAATAACACCGAAGGAACTCTTCTCTCTGCAGGAGGTGGCACAGAGGAGAAAGGTTTCGTTACGGCAAGACAAGGAGGGAAACTGAGTGACCAAACTTCCGGCCGAGTCTATGGGAAATATAGCAATCGTGACAATAGTAAATTACAAACGGGGGAAGCGGGAGAAGATGACTGGGAAGTAGCAACCGGTGGCTTTCGAGTTGATTCTCAGGTAAGTGAACAAGATTCATTGAATTTTTCTGGACACAGTTTTTATCAAACAAACACGGACATAACTCCTACTGCATCGTTTCAGTCACCGTTTGTTGATAATACGACTTTCAGTGGTCGTAGAGATTGGCAGGGGTTTGATCTTGATACCACATGGAATAAAACGATCTCAGAGACTTCAGAGATGCAGTCAAAAATAAGTTACCTGTATGAAGACGAAGAAAGTACTTGGTTTTCATTTCGACAACACATTTTGGATATTGATTATCAGCATCGGTTTTCTCCTCTTACATACCATGATTTTCTCTATGGTCTTTCATATCGAAATTACCGAAATGATTCAGAAGGCACATTTGCACATGGAATAGATCCTCATGAGCGGATCTCCGATCTTTTTACATTCTTTTTTCATGATGAAATTGAACTCATTGAGAATCGTCTCCATTTTATTGTTGGTTCAAAGTTCGAGCATAATTACTCCACTGGCTTTGAATATATGCCAAACGGGAGACTCCTCTGGACCCCGAATGAAAAGACCTCGGTTTGGGCTGCTGTTTCTCGTGCAGTAACCTCTCCTTCTCGTGTACATGACGATTCAATTGTCCCTCTTGCTGCTTTGGTCGATCCTGCAGCAGGAAGCGCTGCGTTATTAACGTTTTTTGGAGATCGCGATGTAGAATCTGAAGATCTCCTTGCCTACGAACTTGGCTATCGAACAATGCTTTCACCAAAAATATCTCTTGATATTGCAGGATTTTATAATGTTTATGATAATCTTTTTACGATTGAACCTGCCCCCCCTTTCGCTGGACCGATCACCGGCCTTCAAGACCCGGTGTTTATTATTCCTCTCGTATTTTCTAATGCACAACACGGCACAACCCAAGGTGTTGAAGTTGCCCTTGATTGGAAAGCAACTGACTGGTTACGACTGGTAGGGGTTTACTCCTATATCGATATCAAGATTGAACAAGGAGACAGCTTAGATCTAAACAATGTAATGCTTCTTGAAGGAGGGACCCCTGAACACCAAGGATCTCTTCGCGCTCAGCTAACCTTGCCTCAGAATTTCGAGTTTGACTCTTTCTTACGGTACGTGGGGGAGGTTCCTTTTGGGAATATTGATAGCTATTTTGAACTTGATCTCCGATTGGCAAAACACATTACTAAAAATCTTGAAATAGCCGTAATCGGTCAAAACTTATTGCATGAAGCTCATCTTGAAAGATCCGAACTACTCTTTGCACCTCCTCCCACAGAGATCGAACGAGGAGTCTATGCTAAGGCAACATGGTCATTTTAATGGAAATTTTCATAATCCTTGCCTGAGGTAATCTATCATGACAAAAAATCGGTTTCGTTCAAACATACTTCTCCTGCTTACAGTAACTGGACTGTCTTTTATTGGAGCAGAGTGTCTTGTCCGATACTTGTTTTCAGAAGCCACTCTCAGCAACCGTTTTTTGATGTGGAGCTCTCCTCCCTATGTTTTAGAAACAAACAATGCCATCCACTACGTAACAAACTCGCAGTTACGAGAAATTGCGGTATATGGAAAAACCATTGAGTATGATGTGCGCTTTCCAGTCAATGATCTTGGATATGTGGATACTGAAAACTATCTGCAAAACCCAGCGATAACGTCTAGCAAAAAACGACTGGCTTTTGTTGGAGATTCCTTTACTGTGGGATCGGGAGCAACTCCTTGGATCCCACGATTACGAGAGCAGCTACGAAAGCAGGGAAATGATCTCTATATCTTCAATCTTGGCTTAGCAGGTGGTTCAACAGAACATTTCCTCTATAACCTGGAACATTTTTCAAACCTCCTTCCTATTGATGAAATCGTTATTCTTGCAATTTCAAATGATTTTCATCGCCTATATTGGCGGCCAATGCAAAACAATGCTGTCCGTATCTGCCCTGACGGAGAGAGCGATGAGGTTTGCTCGAATCGCATCCCATTTGCCGAAATCATCAATTATGAAATCACAGAGAAAGAACTTCAAGAAAGAATTGACCAACATTGGGTTCGTTGGCACGAACGTATAGTTAATAATCGGTTAAGCACTCACCCACTAGCGTTGCTTTTTAGTTATTCTCGTCTCTCTAGTTTGGTTATTCAATTACTAGAAAAACAACCTATTTTTGCTGTTGGAGAAAGAAATCAAAAAATTGGTCGTCCAATTATTCGCTATGCGGAGGAAAGAAGTTTTGAAGCCTTAGAAAAAATAGGAAATCGCTTTCCCAATACAAAAATTCGATTTATACACTTACCAGAAAAAGAAGAGGTGCGTACAAAACAGTATAATCTAGAAATTCAGTCCCGCATTAAAGAGATGGGATTTGACTACTTTCCCGCGCTCAACGAGTGCCCATGGACCCCAGAGATGTTCTATACAATGGACAACCATCCAAACGAACAAGGGTATGAGAATTTGATGAAGTGCGTTGAGAAGTATTTATTTTCGTCCCAGTTATGATTCCGATAGACGAACGTAGTCTTCGTTTATCGTCATAAGAGTTTGATAAAGAATGCAGTTTCTTATTAGGTGTCGTAAAAACGGTTTGTTCTTACTTTTCCTACTTGTACTTTTTTCGCCAAATATTTCACAGGGCGAGGATGCAAAAGCCCGTGAAGGTCGTATTAAAGCTGCGTCTCTCTATTACATCGCGAAGTTTATAACATGGCCAGAATCAAGTCCGCAGGGAAGTTCAAAACAATTTAATCTATGTATCGCTGGCGAGAATCCACTGAATGAACATATTCGGGCGGTTGTCGATAAAAAAAGTATTCGTGATATGCAAATAACGCTTCACTTTATCGAAGAGGAGGGTCATATAGACACCCTGACTTCTTGCCATCTTCTTTTCTTAGGAGATCTGAAAGAGAGTTTTAAACTAAAACTCCGGGAAAAGACCGCATCACCTCCCGTGTTAACTATTGTCGATGTATCAAAGCCCGAGTGGGGGGATTTTGATGTTCAATTATTTGAACAAGATAACAAACTCCGTATTGCTATTGATCTCCCTCGAGTAACAGTAAAAAATTTACGGGTAAGTTCTGAACTACTACAGTTGAGCTTGGTACGACGGGAGTAATTGATCACCCGATTGTAAGACCGCAATCATTTTTTCCAAGAGTTCATTACACGAAACTGGCTTTGTTAAATATTCATTCATCCCTGCACTGAGGCAACGTTCTCGATCCCCATCCATAACAAATGCGGTAAGAGCAATAATGGGGATTTTACTTTTTAATGGATGTGTGAGCTTTCGAATGAGTTTCGCCGTTTCAAATCCGTCCATTACTGGCATTTGACAATCCATAAGGATCAAATCAAACATTTGATGATGTAAAGCCTGAAGCGCCTGTTTGCCGTTTGCCGCAATCTCTACAATTGCTCCTCGTTTCTCAAAATAACGAAGGAGAACTTTCTGACTGGTGATGTGATCTTCAACAACAAGTACTCTCATTTGATAAAGTACATTATCGCCATAGAGCACTCCATTACGTAGTTTCTCACGAGGCAAATTAGCATGAACAAGCACACTAGAGATATTTGATTCAAATACCACACTAGGAATGATGAAATGGAGCTTCGTCGTATTGGTCGACTCTTGTGCTAAGGAAATCTTTCCCCCCAGCATCTCAATGTGTGTTTTACAACGCTGTGGGAACTCATGAAGTGCTGAACTTACACTGAAGTGTAAGTTGACTTCACTCCCTCGACAGGCACCTAGTGAGACACGAAGAGTTACCCTACCCGAAATGGCTGCGCTTTGAATTGCACTTTCTGCTGCAGATTCCACAGCCTTTCCTAACAGAAGCGGATCTGCGATAAGAGAATCAGGAACGTCATCTTCAACCCCACATCGAAACTGAACTCCCCTTCGTTTGGCATAAAAACTAAGAACGGCAACAATCTTTGCAAGTAATGTCCGCAATTGAATGGCGTGAGGAGTAATCGTAAGAGAAATTGGCTCATCTGGAGTCAACTTTAACAACCGAGAGAATACTGGGGCGAGCGAAATACGAGAAGCCCTATTTATCTGAAAAGGTGCATGAAGGGTTTTTCTTACTATTTTTAAAACGTTGGGATATTCTTGCTCAAGCGCTTCGATCTCTCCTTCTTGTCCTTCAGTAAGGAGATCGGGTTTTTCCAAAAGCAAAAAACAGACCTCTTCTTCCCCAAGCCGATAAACCCTATTTTTATTATAAAGTCGTTGTACTGAGGGAGCAAATATCCGCCTTGCGGTGGGGAACATTTGCTTCTTCCCAAGCAGAAGCGCTTTCATATCAAGACGAAGCAAGACACCAGGATTCCCATTAACATGCGAGCATACTTTTTGACGTCCAATACATTCAAAACCAAGTTCTTGTTCGTAAAACAGTCGATGCTTCGGATTCACCACAATAATCCAATCATGGATTCGATAAATACAACTCCAATCAAAAAGCCAACGTAAAAGTTGCTCTGCTACATAACTGGGACGATTTGGTTCGTGGTGAATTCCAAATCTTGAGGCAATACAAGCAAATTTTGTGCCTTCAACCACGGTGCGACGAGAATATATAAGTTGCTTTATTTCTTGCCCAAATAAATTTGTTGCTGGAAGACCACCCTTTCCATTGTGCACCCAGGTAGCAGTCCCTATAATATGTTCCTGGAAAAGAGAGACAAATGTAACCGTTGTTGGCAACAGATCGCGCACAAAGAGTCGCAGCCCAGAAGGATCTTTCTCCATGTACTTACATTTGCAATATTGATCATGGACAAGTCGGGATGCA
Organism: uncultured Bdellovibrionales bacterium; assembly: GCA_964505555.1. Lineage (GTDB taxonomy): Bacteria > Bdellovibrionota_C > UBA2361 > SZUA-149 > CAZDIO01 > CAZDIO01. The sequence continues at coordinate 13,472 of CAZDIO010000133.1, read as the reverse complement.
CTATAAAACTCTCTAAAGCTCTTTACAGGAGACGTTATGACCTCTGCTTCCGGCGTAGATTGCAATTGGTCATTCATTGACCTTCTTGCTACTTGGCTGTTCACAGATACCCTCCGCTCCGCGTTACGTAGCGACGCTTTAACCCAGATTTAAATTACAAAAAGTGCCTACACAACAACAACGAACTCTCTAACGACAATTAGACTAGCATTTTCCGTCCGCCTCTTTCCTCTCTCGAAGTGATTTATCCAATCTTGAAGCGAGGAAACTTACGCTAAACATTTATCAAACTCAATATTCCGAGAGATCAATTACGGATTTCATCGCGTAAGTGTTTCCCCTTATAGCTCAAAAACGAAACTCGCGGAGTAATCGCATTCTTGATAGCGTGCTCGAAAAAGGATTTTGATGACGCGTTTCCGAAATATCTCCATAAAACGAAAGATTGCCTTTGCAATCATGTTCTCAAGCGTGACGGTGCTTACCGTTGCCTTTATGGGATTTGTTTTAGTTGAAGTTCATAATTTCAAAAGATCGCTTCAGCGCGAGATTCTTACTTTAGCAGATGTCATTGGAATGAGCTCTCGAGCTGCGCTCGTTTTTAATGACCGCGATCGCGGTGCAGAAATGCTCCAAGCAATTAGTACAAAAGAAAACATTGTTCAAGCAATCCTTTATGAAAAGCAGGGCAAACAGTTTGCAGTTTTTCGTCGTAATAATAATAAATCACTTCAACTACCCCATCCTCGATATCATGAAGGGTTTCAGTGGCGTAATAGTCGGGTATCTCTTTATCAACACATCGTCTTTGATGGCGAAAAAATCGGCGCAATTTATATTGAGTCGTCTCTAGAAGATCTCTACTCCAATTTAAATTGGTTTGCCGGAATCTGCTTTTCTTTGCTTTCTGCTTCTGTTGTCGTTGCAATAATTCTTTCTGCAACCCTTCAATCACTTCTTTCAAAACCAATTTTGCAACTTGTAAAAGTCATCCGGGACGTTTCAACAACGCATCAATATTCAACACGAGCACAAAAATTTGCAAATGACGAAATTGGACTGCTCATCGACGGTTTTAATGACATGCTAAATGAGATCGAGCGAAGAGATCGAGAATTAATTACGGCAAAAACCAAAGCAGAAAATGCAGATAAAGCAAAATCAGAATTCCTTGCAAATATGAGTCACGAGATTCGTACCCCGATGAATGGTATCATCGGGATGTCCGATCTGTTGTTTGATACAACGTTAACAGAAGAACAAAAGGAATATCTTGCAGCAATTAAACTCTCCTCGAATGCTCTACTCTCGATTATCAACGACATCCTTGATTTTTCAAAAATTGAGGCTGGGAAATTAGAATTAGAGCCGATTGCTTTCTTTATTCGAGAGTACTTGGTGCGAATCATAGCTCCCTTTATCGTTCAAGCCGACGAAAAAAGTATTCGCCTCAGTTACGCAGTAGCCAATAACGTCCCCCATCAGCTGATTGCTGACTCACTTCGTCTCGGCCAGATTCTTTCAAACCTTCTTTCAAATGCTGTTAAATTTACCGATCCGGGTGGAAGTGTTCATCTCGATGTGCATCTCCAAAGTGCACTTCAAAAAGAAGCGGTCATTGCTTTTAGTATTACTGACACAGGTATTGGAATTCCCATAGAAAAACAAACAATAATATTTGATAAATTTACACAGGTTGATTCTTCGACAACAAGAAAATACGGGGGAACAGGATTGGGACTTGCTATTTGTGCCCGCCTCGCCAAATTAATGGGGGGAACGATCTCACTCCAAAGCACTCCAGGTTCAGGCGCCACGTTCTCTTTCACAATTAGGTGTGGATTTACTGAAATGGTTCTTACACAGGACTCTCTCCAACTTGAACGACCAACACAACGTTTAGTCAAAAATGCCTCTGAACAACTCCGAGTTCTTGTTGTTGAGGATCATATCGTTAGTCAACGCGTGATTACTAGGCTTCTTGAAAAAGCTGGACATCATGCGACACTTGCCAATAATGGCCAAATGGCTGTGGAACTCTATACACAGAATGATTTTGATCTCGTCATTATGGATGTGCAGATGCCCGTGCTAAACGGATTTGAAGCAACCGCAAAAATTAGAAAATTAGACCGCGAAAGAAACATTCACACGAGAATAATCGCACTTACCGCCTTTGCGATGAAAGGTGACCGGGAAAAATGTTTAGAAGCAGGGATGGACGATTATATCTCAAAACCAGTTCAGGCTGATAGTCTCTACCTCGCAATCAATAGAGTGCTGGCGATTCCCAAGGACTCTTAACAAAATGAAAACACCTGTCGTTGCGAGCCGGGAGGCCCGGCCGCCGGGCGAAGCGAAGCAATCTCATATTATCTATGAGGGTTTGAGGGCGATACCCCAGTGAGAGAAGCTGCTTTCAATGTGGCAATTTATACCGTTGTTAACCCGTGCTTTATTGCATATCGAATCAGTTCACCATTTGAGTCCAATTTAAGTTTACGTACAATCCGGGCTCGGTGGGTCTCGACAGTTCGAGAACTAATGTAGAGTTGCTTTGCAATGGTACTATTTCGCAATCCAGTTGCAAGAAGATAGAAAATCTCTCGTTCTCTAGGGCTAAGCGGATACAAGGGATCTGTAATGCTCCTATCTTCAGATATTTCATAAAAATTTGCAGGGATATTTACCAACCCTGCAATACTTGTTGAGAGTATCTTTCTTGAAGTCTGAAGACCGTTTAATCCCTCAATAAAATCTTCAATACTATCTGATTTTAAGAAATATCCTTGGGCCCCCGCCATGAGAACCTGCCGAACAACATCAAGAGAATCAATCCTGGAGAGAACTAATGACTGCACTTTTAGTTTACGACGTGTAATCTCATTAATCAGCTCAAGTCCACTCGGCCCGGGAAGTGCGATTTCAGTAATCACCACCTTTATATTACCTTCTTCTAATTTGGCGAGCGCCTCAGCCAAATTGCCTGCTTCTTCCACAACCTTGAAACTAGAAGAGGATATAATCACTTGAGCAATGGCCGAACGAACAAGTGTTTCGGCATCCACTAGGAGAAGATGTCTCATATCACTGTTAATTGTATCTACCATAAATTTTTTAAAGGCCACCTACATTGATTGTTTCACAGCCCCTACAAAAGTTTAGCAAAGAAACATCTCTCACTTTTATACTATACTTGTGTAGAAAGCTCTCTTTCGTCAAACAAATTTCACCTCTCTACTAAATCTTTCCAACACTTCCCGAAGGAGGTTCATTAATTAAAGCCCAAAAAACACTCAGATCTCTTATCGCCGCGAGGAACTCTGCAAATTTTACCGGCTTTACAACATATGCATTTGCACCCAACTTATAGCATTTATCAAGATCCTGTGTCTCGCGAGAAGATGTCAAAATAACTACAGGGATAGCTTTTAATAACTCAGATGACTTGATCTCCTTTAATACCTCAGCACCATCAATTTTTGGCATTTTTAAATCAAGTAAAATTACCACCGGATTGCCAGGTTCTCGGGTGCTAAATGCCTTTCTTCGGTACAGGTAGTCAAGAGTTTCAGCACCATCTCGCACAACAAATATCTCGCTTGCTAAATGGTGTTTGGTAAGAGCTCCCAAAGTAAGCTCCAAATCGCAAGGATCATCTTCAGCCAACAAAATACGATTGAAGGTTTTCATTCCCTCTTCCTTTCTCCTGATTACAATATGCGTAAATGGACCGATGCACATAAGCACTCGAGCCTACCTCAAGTAACGTCATTGCGTACTGCTAAGCTGCTAGTCAACACTGCAAACTCGATCAATCCTCTCAAGCAGCAACAAAATCACCTCTCGTACGGGCAAGTACTGACAACGAGCGCGCGTGCTTCCACTAAGTAAAAAAGAAACTAGGCAGAGCACCTTACATTTTTCGAAATGATTTAATCGCGCTTCGTATCTTATAGTGAGACTTATAATCACGAGGACAATAACATTGATCAACTTTTCATTTTGTAGTGAGGTCGAATGGCAACCCCCCTTCGCATACTAATTCTTGAAGACAATTCAGATGATGCTGCGTTAATGCTGTATCAACTCAAACAATCAGGATTTGACCCACGTTGGACTCGCGTGGATACGAAAGCTCAATACCTTGCACACTTAAGCTCCGATCTTGATCTCATTCTTGCTGACTATAATCTTCCTCAGTTTACAGGTCTCGAAGCTTTTTTTCTCTTGAACGATTATCGCCTTGATATCCCCTTCATTCTCGTTTCAGGAACAGTTGGCGAAGAAACCGCGGTAGACTGTATTAAAAAGGGAATCACCGACTATGTTCTTAAAGACCGCATGATTCGCCTTGGACCGAAAGTCATTGCCGCATTGGAACAGAAACGTCTTCGTGAACAAAAAAATCAAACCGAAGAAGCACTTATTCAAAGCGAGGAACAATTTCGACAACTGGCTGAAAATATTAACGAAGTTTTTTGGCTGATGGACAGAAAACAAGGTCGTGTACTGTATGTCAGTCCACAATACTCCCAAGTATGGAAGCGATCTGCAAAGAGCATCTATGATGACGCAAACGGTTGGCTCAACACCGTTCACCCAGAAGATCGTTCACGTGTTGAGGCAGCGTTTCAGCAAACAATTGAAGATGGTCGTTATGATGAAGAATATCGAATTGTTCATCCAGATGGCTCAATTCGATGGATTCGTGATCGTGGATTTCCCATTCGTGACGTTCATGGCAATGTCTATCGAGTCGCAGGTCTTGCCGAGGACATTACTGAAAGACGTATCGCTGAACAGGAGCGAATTACGAAGTTCAAAATTGAACGAGAAAGAAACCATCTTCAAGATGCTGTCCGTGCGCTGGAACGGGTACTGGGAGTTGTTGGACACGAACTTCGCACCCCCCTTGCAGGCATGCGTGCGCTTACAGAACTAGTACTAAGAGGAGATAGCTGGACACAGGAAGAGATCTCCCCTTCCGTCCAAACATTGCACACGGAGATACTCCGAATGAGTGAGATGGTTCATGATTTGCTTGAAGTTGCTCGTATGAACAGCGGTCTTGCTTCATGGAATTGGTCCTCTCTAAACATCTATAACGTCTGTTGCGAGGCGATGAATAGTGTAAGACCGCTCATCAATCAAGAAAAAATTAAGCTTAACATCGAACTTACCCCCCAGGATTTAACTATCCATGGGGATGCTTCGGCACTCCGTAGGTTGATTTTGAATCTCTTAACGAATGCTCAAAAACATACCCAGGCAGGATCCATCACAATTCGAGGAAGTATCATTAATCAAAACGAAGTAAACTTTTTACAACTACAAATTTGCGACACCGGCTCGGGGATGTCTCCACATATCGCTTCTGGTCTTGGAGTCCCCTTTGCACTAAATACCGGGATCGTGGAGCGAAGTATTGTTCAAGGAAGCGGCTTAGGGCTTGCAATCTGTAATGGGATTCTTGCGGCCCACGGGGGAAGTATTTCACTAAGCACTGCTCCTGGTGAGGGAACCACGGTCACGATCCTTCTTCCAATGAACCTTAAAAAGCCTATTAGCTCTCCAGCCCCAACAACGATCGCTACAGAATTTATCGACCGGCGAACCATTCAAGGAGATAGCCCCTCAGTTCAGTAAAGAAGCTTTAGCAAGTCTTTTTTATTGAACACAGAGTTTCACAGGGTTCCACAGAGGAAAAATTATTATTTTAAGTTTGTATTTACGCGACGATCTCCAAGTCGCGTAAACTTTTTTGGAAGGCGGTACGATCAATAGGTTTTCTAAGAAATTTAATCTTTCCCAACAAGAGAAGATCTTCAACATCTTCATCCATAACAACTCCAGAAATAATTACAATCGCTAAGTCTCGCCACTGCTCGGTCTTTCGAAGTGCCGTGATTAATCCCCGACCATCAAGATTTGGCATAATGATATCAGTAATCAAAATATCAATATCATTGTGCCTCTGGAGAAGAGAGAATGCCTCCTCACCGTCTCCAGCAGTTACTGCCACACCTCCAAGATGTTCCACAAATTTTCTCAGCACTGTAAGTGAAACCGTGTCATCCTCTGCGATAAGCGCTTTAAACACTTTCACTACTCTCTCAACTCTTGGCAATTTTTAGCATACGCACACTTCGCATTGCACCATGAAAGTTCTTTTTTCAATGACCTCATCACAGCTATTGTTCCAATTTCGAGTGTCCTTCTTTATGAACCTCTACAATTCCCTTTTCGGCAACAACGGTTTCAAAATTATAGACAACCTTCTGTCGACCTTTCAAGATCCGTTTGCAGAGATCACGAATAACGCTCACTTGCTTGTCTATATCTCCAAATGAGCCTTCCTGCGCGGCGATTTCTAGTCTCTGAGAGGCAACTGAAAGCTCTGGATAACCAAACATCCCCGCATTTGCAAACCGATGTGCTATCTTCCCTATGTTTTCTAAATCACGACTCTGTTGATATTCTAGTAATTCTTTAAGTCTTTGTGGAAGTCCATCAAGAAAATTAAGTATAATCTCCGCAGATCGCGGATATTGCTCAAGAAGACGAGAATGCATCGGCTCCGGCTCACTTCGAGATTCCCCAAGGATTTCGCTCAGTGTGGCATAGAGCTGTTGGACCTTAAATGGCTTTCCTACATAGGAATTACAACCAGCTTTCAATGCGCGATCAACATTACTCCCTAATACATTTGCGGTTAGAGCAATAATTGGTCCTCGATAGTTTTTTTCACGTAATATTTCTGTTGCCGTATACCCATCCATGACAGGCATTTGCATATCCATTAAGATAAGATCGTACGTCTTTCTCAGAGCATACTCAACCGCAAGTTGACCATTCTCCACAACCGTTACCTCTATTCCGGTCTTATTTAAAAAATATAATAGGATCTCTTGATTATCTTCTCCATCCTCAACAAGAAGTACACTTCCTACAAGTTGTGGAACTTCCTGCGCTGTAAGTTCCATCGCTTTGCTTAGCTCCACCTCTGAAAGTGAGTGTATCAACCGTCCAGCGCCCACTGGTCCTGCATTAATTGACAAGGTAAATACTGTACCAGTACCCAAGACACTGACCACATCAATATTCCCGCCAAGCATCTCTGCAAGGCTTTTTGATATACATAACCCCAAACCTGTTCCACCAAAAACACGAGTAGTAGTTGCATCAGCTTGTGCAAACGCTTTAAAAAGATGTGAAAGCTGTTTTCTGTTGATTCCTACACCGGTATCAATCACATTGATGAGCATCAACTGCTGATCTCTCTGATACTTCACCTCTATTTTCACATACCCTTCGCGAGTAAACTTGATTGCATTCCCAACAAGGTTAACGATGATTTGCTTAAGGCGCGTTGGATCAGTCAGAATCATTGCTGGAATAGGATATTCGTACTGCACTTCAAACCCCAGACCCTTCTGAAGAGCCTTTACCCCGAACTCTTTTTCAATATCAAACATGACTTCAAAGATTGAGGTTTCAAGAAGTTCTAGATCGAGCTTTCCTGCTTCTACTTTCGAAAAGTCAAGAATATCTTTAATAATATTGAGAAGGTGATTTCCATTTCTCAGAATGGAAGCAATGGCTTGGCGCGATATCTCTTCCGAAAGATTTTTTTCTGTGAGCGTTTCTGCAAATCCAAGAATGGAAGTAAGTGGCGTGCGAATCTCATGACTCATATTACTAAGAAATTGTGTTTTATGTTGAGCCGCGGTCTCTAAAGCTAGTTTCGCTTTTTGTTGGTTCATTGCCCGATGGATCGCACGGATGAGTTGACAACCGCTTAGCGCATTTTTCATCAATAGATCTTGAGCTCCTTGATGGAGGACTTCAACAACAAAACGCGGATCTCCTAGTTCAGAAATTGCCAAAACTGGAATATTAGGATTTATGGTTAAAACCGCCTGCAATAATTCAAGTGCTTCTGGTTCTGGAAGAGAAAGAGTTAGTAAAATAGCATCAAAGAGATTTTCCTTTAGGTGCTTATTGGCTTCATGAAGCGTACACGCAGATGTTATTTCAAACTCGCATCTTTCAATTGCAGGAATATCACTCTTCTCCTTTGATAACGCATTTGTAAGAATATTTGAAATAAAAGAATGATCTGTTTCATTTTTTTCAATTACTAGAAGCTTAATTAATCGTGCCATATTCACCTTTCCTTCCTATCGATATCGGTCTGGTAGTTTGCGAAGTTAATAATCGTTTTTTTATTACGCTTAATCCCATAGCCACCTCACTTTGAAGGCAGGGATAACGGATACTCACTGCTACGTATTTACACGGAGAATCCTTCGAGCGGATCAGCGCTTATCCGACGATTGTCATCAACTCACTGACTTGCTCTCGCGTTTCAGATACTCAGAGCTTGGTCAGACATCTTGATCCCCGCCTAATAATTTATTACCGAAATCTTTATATGCCGATCTCTGCATGGAGCTCGTAACTTCTCCTCACTTCATTCGTTGCAAACATATGAACACCATGGCATCTTAATAAACGAAGGTAGAAACAAGATCTCTCTGTAGCGCGTAAAGAGTATGGACAAGCAACGAAAAGTGCTTTTGATCGAAGACGATCATGATGACTGCTCAGCTTTTGAACGCGCAGTAAAACAGGGGAAACTGCCTTATCAGTATACCATTGCAACTTCTGGTGCCGAGGCTCGCAAAGCTTTAAGTGCTGATCGTTTTGATATTGTTGTTACCGATTATTTCCTTGGAGATGCAACAGCACTCGATCTCCTGGGCATGGCAAAAGATACTCCGTTCATCCTTACCAGTGGCAGCGGAGATGAGGCGATCGCCGTTGATGCAATGAAAAAGGGGGTTTTTGATTATTTAGTAAAAGATGTTCGACGAGAATATCTAAAAATATTGCCTATGGCAATTGACGGTGCAATTGCTCGTGCACATATGCAACGTGAATTAAAGCTCTCTTACCTTGAACTGGAAAAAATCGCCGCAGAACGAAAGCAGCTCGCCAAGGAGCTCGATCAGACAAGAAAGAAAGATGTAGAAACTTCTAGTGAGGAAAGACATTCATTAAGTCATATCATCCTATCATTTGAAAATAGTTTGGCGTTAATTGCGGATGAGCTTCACACTTCATTAAAGCGGATTCGGAATGGATGTGATTGTTTATTCGAAAAGGTTTCTTCAGATGATGAGCTGCTGAACCAAATGCGTGCCGACACTCTTTGTATGGAGGCAAGATTTAACGATCTTGTCGACATGGTGCGTATTAACAATGGAACAATAACCTGGAACTGGTCTCACATTTCACTAAGAGATGTCTGCAGTGAAGCACTCTCTTTAGCACTCCACCTCATCGATACAAAGAAAGTAACATTGCACCTTAATGTTTGGCCAGACAGTCTTCAAATGTATGGAGATCGAGATAGTATCATTCGCTTAATTTTCAATCTCGTAAGTCATGCTTGTACTCTTACCCAGGAGGGAATCATTACGGTCTCTGCCTCCTCTCTCCAAGAACGTGGTTTTAATTGGATTGCAATTGAGATTTCCGATGAATCAGAAGGCAATGGATCAAGGTTTGACCTCGTCTCAAGAGAAGATGATGCATCACAGACAATAACTTCATCGAATCATCATTCAAAAACAGAAAGTATACACTTGGTAATTTCCAGAGGAATTGTTGAAGCCCATGGTGGAACGCTTTCTGTAGTAGCAAGCGTGGGCCAAGGAACATCAATGAGTGTGCACTTACGAGCTGATCTGACACAACCGACCCCGTCAAGAAGAACCGTGACCACAACGGATCAAGTCTTTTCTTAAGTTTTTGCTTTTAAGTACTGCTTTTTGAAAGGCCTTCTATAAAAGACTCTACCTCTCCTAAAAGCATTTGACATGTTGCCCTATCTTTACTTTGAGCCGCTGCCTCAAGTCTCGTAGCAAGAACGGTCAGTTTAGGAAATCCAAAGTTTGACGCTCCCTTAAGACGATGAGCAAGCATCGCCACAAGGGGATAATCGTTTGCTACAAGCGCGGTAAGAAGATCCTCATGGCGGGTGGGAAGTCGATGTACGAATTCTGCAATAATGATTTCTAGCCCTGGATCTTTTCGTGAATCTGTTCTTTCCAAAGATTTATTAAACTCTTGACTCATGATGAATCAAAAACCGGCTAAAAGCCTTTGTAGTGTTTTTACGGATCCTTAATGTGCTCATCAATACCTTACTGATGCGTATCTATCGCCTCATTTTTTCTAAAGATAAATAGATGTGTCGTAAAATATTTATTCACGTAAGTAAAAACAGAAGTCTTAAGGATCGATTTTTAAAAAACAATGGCTTTCTCACTGCGGACACACAGATTTTCTGTACAGATCAGAGGTAAAGGAAATTTGCTTCTCGTTCTGTATTTCCTGCTGCGGAGTTTCTAGATCTACTCGAAGCTCGACGATGACCGTTGTTCCCTTTCCGGGTGCTGAAGTAATCGCCATAGCTCCGCCATGAGCAGCAACAATTCCTTTACAAATCGCAAGCCCTAAGCCACTACCTTGAATATAGTTATTACCAATAACTCCTGCATTGAGAGCAAAAGCTTCTCCAAGTCTCATTGAGATTTGCTTAGAAATACCCTCTCCAGTGTCACTTATTTCAATTTTGACCCACTTCTCTCCTGATTTTTGAAAACTTTTGAGTCTCAAAGCAACCCCACCCTCTCTTGTGTGCCTAATTGAGTTGCTCAGGAGATTTATAATCAAGCGACCAACCGCAGATTCATCTCCTTTCATAAAAATCTGTGTTTCAGAAAACTCCAAGCACAATGATAGCTGTTTTTTTTCAACAACTGGGCCGACAGACGCTACGACATGGTTGCAAGCTCCTGTGAGCGAAAAGGTTGTCCAATTCCAGCGCACCACTCCACTGTTTAAGCGTGCCACTTCAAGGAGATCGTTAACAACTCCAGCCATACGCACAATTTCATCACGTGTGCCACGCACATATTCCTGGAATTCAAATGATAAGCCCTGATTTTCAAGTAGCAAGAGCTCTGTATTTGCACGTAAGGCTGCCAATGGCGTTCGAAGTTCGTGTCCGAGCACTTCTAATACTTGCTCAAATGATTTGATTGCAAACTTAAGACTTTCTCTTTCTCGCTTTAACTCAAGTGCTTGTTTGCGTTCGGTGATATCCCGACTCACACCAACAGTCATCACTACATTATTTGAAGTATCACGAATTGCTGATTTTACAGTTTCAAAATACCCAATTACTCCATCATGGCGAGTCACCGGCTCTTCTGGAATATGAAGTGTTTCTCCGGTGTTAAAAACATAGAGATCGTCCCTGACGTATTGTTGTGTAAAATCAGGTTCGTTAAATGGGGCATCTATCAGGTCACGTAATTGCTCATTCGTCATGCCATAGTAATTTTGAAATGACTTATTTGCCCACACAATTTGAGATTTTGCGCGCTTTACCAGGATCATATCGTCGATCGCATCAAGTATTTGTTGAAACATTGCCTCATTTTCTTGAAGCATCTTATGGATCTTGATTCGTTCCTTCGCATAGCGAATCGAACGCTTTAACAGAAAAGCAGTTATCTCTTCTTTGAAGAGATAATCCGAAGCACCTGCTGCCAACACGTGAGCTTCAATCTTTTCATCTGCATGTTCACTGATAACAATAATCGGAAGATCTGCATTTACTAATCGTACTTTGTGAATAAAATTAATGTTTTCCTGCTCATTAAATTGATATTCTAAAAATAGAGCCTCAATGGGTTGCTGTAATAACAAATTAAAGAACTCTTCATAGTTTAAGACCCAATCAATTTGAAATATTCTGCCCTCTTTTATCTCTGCTAATTTTGATAGGTGAATAAAAGTATCTTCCCGACCACTCACAAGCGCTATCCGTTGTTCACAGTATTTCATTAAACAATATCTACTTTTGTTTAATCACATCGAATAGTCTTTCTTGCTCAGCCGTTTATAGGAATCAAAAGATACGATCGACGCTTCAGATGGAAAAGTTGTGTACCTTCTTGAGGTGGTGAACAGAAATAAAGAAAAACATCGATCAGCCGTACGGGGAAACACGTACCCCTGAGGCGCTCTTAAATACATTCGGCTACGTATCTTCCAGCCAATTGAACTACAAAGAAAGGGACTCTTTATAAAATCCTATTTCTTCTTCCATTTCCCCGGAGAAACTTCGATCCACTGCCCAGGCAGGGTTTTTTCTATGGCTTTTTTTGCGGCAAGACTCTCCACTACGTCTCGAGCTGTTCCATTTTTATTGGCGATCTCCTCATACTTTGCTCGTCGCTGTGCATTAATTTCAGAAACAAGTTTTTCACCTTGAGGATTGGAAGAGACAACACCGAGGTACCCATTGAGCTTCTCACCAACAACGCCACTTGCTTTTGCTTCATCAAGCGAAAGAGCAAAAGAATGTATCGGAAACACCAACACTCCAAGAAAAACTATGCAGGATAATATTTTTTTTTGTAATTTTTTTTGCAGTAACATTTTTTTCATAGTCCCTCTAAAAAAGCTCGCTGTCAGATGATATTACCTTATCAAGATCCTTTTCCACACGCACTCGCACCTCATGATCAATTTTCACGTTAAGATTTATTGTAATCGGTTCTTTGGGAGCCGCTACTTCAACTCGTGGAGTACAGGAAAGAACCCCAAACAGAGAAACAAAACACCAAAGCAAAATACAGCCTCTGTGACCAACATCCAAAAGACAATTCCATTTTCTCATAATATAAAGTCCTGAACGAAAAAAACGCAAATAATATGACTCGCTTCCGAGCTCTTTATTTCGTGCAAAGAATAATTCTACCTCGGACGAGGCCTTTCCACAACACTCCTCCCACCATCTAATGTGAGGTTAATACTTCGCATTAAAGCCAAAAGATCCTCAGAGATCGTTACATTGAGGTTTACCGGTTGACCGTTCTGCCAATCGGGATTGCTTCCAGAAACATGGAGGGCAATAGTCAGTGCCCCAGAAGGAAGGTAAGAAAGATCAGCTTTTAGTGCATCGTAATGAAAGTTTCTCAGGATCATAAACACTTCACTGGCTTTATCTCCTAAATTAACTTCGCGAAGATTAATATTTCCTGGCGATACTGCCTCAAGTCTTCCTTCGCTCATCGAAAAACCTTTCTCGTTATGCTCAAGGGGCAGCACCCCATCAAGAACTCCCGACGCAACAATTTTTTCCTGCGGATATACCGCAAGCAGCTCCTCTAACTTTATCCGATGGAGAAATATCTTTGCCTTCCAATCCGACGGCACTGGAGGAATTATTATATTCGCAGCCCTCATCTGCCCGCCAAAAACACTCAAAGCCACTTCGCTGATTGTGATTAATCGCCTTCCCTGCTGATCCACAGTCATTTTAAACGTAGAATGAAAATCGTGTGCTTCAAACCCTTTTTTTACACGCGCAATCGTCACCGTTCCTT